>CANQRI010000001.1 GCA_947626235.1 uncultured Clostridia bacterium
ATAAATAATCCATTTTGGCTTTCGATAACTTTAATATCATGAACTGCGAATTCGTTATCGAATGTTACAGAAGCAACTGCCTTCATTCTGTTTTCTGAATTTACTTTTCTTAAACGTACATCTGTTATTTGCATTTTGAGCACCTCTTTCTACTAGTATAAATATTTTGTACACATATTTGGTATGTACAATAATATTATTCGTCAAAAAAATATTTTTTCCTTCTAGTTTTTACAAATTTTCAAAAAATTTTTTTACTTTAATATGCTACCTCTATAAAAATTTATCTACATATTAATATTAAAAACTTTTATACTTATTATAATTAACATATTTTCAAAAAAAATACATATTATATAACAATATATAATAAACTTTCCTCTTTGTATTTATTATATTTATTTCAATTTTACATTTTTAATTATTATCTAATATTAACAACATAAAAACTTGCAAAAAACTATTGAAAAAATAGTTATATCATTATATAATCATACATAGACTATTAACATAAAGGAGTGTGCTTAAATTGGTAATTATTGACGATTTAAAAAAATATAAACATATTCATATGATTGGCATTGGTGGAGTTAGCATGAGTGGAATTGCCGGAATATTAAAACACCTTGGTTTTACTGTTACTGGCTCTGATAGAACACAATCTGACATAACAAATAAATTAATACTTGAAGGCATTCATGTTGTTATTGGGCATGACTTTGACAATGTATCTACAGCAAATCTTGTAGTATACACTGCAGCCATAAAACAAGATGACCCTGAACTTATTAAAGCTAGAGAACTTAATATTCCTACTGTTGAAAGAGCAGATTTTTTAGGAGAACTAACAAAAGCATTTTCAGAAACAATTTGTGTATCTGGAACTCATGGCAAAACTACAACTACTTCAATGATTTCTGTTTGCTTTATGGAAGCTGGTTTAGACCCTTCTATACAAGTTGGTGCTACATTAAAACAAATAAATGGAAACTACAGAGTTGGAAACAGCGACTACTTTATTATAGAAGCTTGTGAATATGTAGAAAGCTTTTTAAAATTTTACCCTAAAGCAGAAGTTATTCTTAATATTGATAATGATCATTTAGATTATTTTAAAAACATAGAAAATATAAACAATGCTTTTATAAAATATGTTAAATTGCTACCAAAAACAGGTTTGTTAGTTGTAAACATTGACGATAAATACTGTTCAGAACTTCATAAATATACTCCTGCAAAAATTGTTACATATGGAATTGAAAATGAAAGAGCACATTTTATAGCAAGAAATATCACCTTTGACAAAAATGGTTTTCCTACTTTTGATGTTTACCATAATAATTTCTTTTATTGTACTATTGAACTATCAATTCCTGGGCTTCATAATGTTTCTAATGCACTTGCTTGCATAGCTTTATGTGATGCTTATGGAATATCTAAACCAGATTTAAAATCTGCTTTAAAGAAATATACTGGTGCACATAGAAGGTTTGAATTTGTAAAATCATATCAAGGTGCTAATATATATGATGACTATGGTCATCACCCTACAGAAATTAAAGCAACTGCAATGGCTTTAAAGAAAAAGCAATACAACCATTCATGGGTTGTTTTCCAACCTCACACATACAGCAGAACTCAAAATTTATTAGATGACTTTGCTACTGCCTTAACTAATTTTGATAATGTAATTGTTACAGACATTTATGCTGCCAGAGAAATAAATACATACAACATTTCTTCTCAAGATTTAGTAAATAAAATTAGATCTCTTGGCAAAAATGCTTTGTATATTTCTAATTTCAATGATATTGTAAATTATTTAAAGCAACATGTTCAAAAAGACGACGTTATATTAACATTAGGTGCTGGAACAGTATCTCAAATAGGCTCTATGTTCTAAACTAATAGGGACGGGGTTAAATAGTTTAATGGATTGATTACTATAATGCAAAACATTAATATATTATTTATTTAGTAACTCCCAGCTGCATAATAGCTTGTAAAAAAAATTTATTTATGCAAAACAAGTTTTACAAAATAAATTTTTTACAAGCTATAATTTGCTGGTCCCCACAAAATGTTACTAAATAAATAATATATTAATGTTTTGCAAATAATTTTAATATATTTCCATTAAACTATTTAACCCCGTCCCTATTAGTTTATTAGTTTAGTTGCATCTCCTTTAGCATTAAATCTGCAAAAACACCATAACCAGTTGTTGGATCATTTACTAACACATGCGTAACAGCCCCAACAAACTTTCCATCTTGTATAATAGGCGAACCACTCATTCCCTGAATAATGCCACCTGTTTTTTCTAAAAGTTCTTCATCAGTAACCTTTATAAGCATACTTTTATTATTAGAATTATTGTTGTAATATATTTTTTGAATTTCAATATCATAATATTTTTTATTTCCTGTTTCTATTTCACAAATAATTTGTGCTTTGCCTGTTTTTATTTTATCTCTTGATAACACTTCCATTTCATTTTTATTTGATACCTCTAAACTACTTGATGTCTCTAATTTTCCAAATATTCCAAAACTTGTATTATTATATACTTCACCAAGCTTACTTCCACCATCTATTGTTCCCCTTAATTCTCCTGGAACTCCTTTTTGTCCTTTCATTATTGATAATATATGTGCTTTTACTAATTCACCACTTGCTATTTTTACTAAACTTCCTGTATCTATATCTGTTATTCCATGACCCAAAGATGCAAATTGTTCTGATGTAGGCTCATAAAAAGTAACTGTTCCCACTCCTGCTGCTGCATCTCTTACCCATAACCCTAATTTATATTCGTTTTCGCTTGTTTTGGCCGGAATAATATTTGCCACCATCTCGGTGTCATTCTCTTCTTTTACATATTTTACTTCTAATTCTTTTCCTTTAGATTTATTTACCGTTTCTACTAAATCATCTGTACACGTTATTTCTACGTTATCTATTTTTATTATTCTATCTCCTTCTTCTATTCCTGTATTTTCATATGGTTTGTTACCATCTATATCTGACATTCCAACTACTAATACACCTTTTGTGTATAATTTCATACCTATTGAATCTCCTAAAGGTATTACTGTTGTTTTGGGAATGACGCTAACTGATATATTTTTTAATGGTATAGTATCGAAAATACTTACCCCTAAATCTATTTTACCTGTAATATTACTTTTCGTTTCATCATTTTGATATGTTTCACCATTTTCCAAATTTCCCGTTTCTCCTGAAACCTCTTCAATAGTTGTATCAACTTTGTATTGCTCTAAATTAGGGTTAGTTGTTGCTATTTGCTTTATATTTATTCCCCATAATCTTGATACTTCCACATTTTCTCCTTGCATAATTATGATACTATTAGGCATTAATGTAATATTTGCTACATACATATATATTATTAGCAAAAAAAATAATACAATTAACTTCTTAAAAATTTTCATAATAAAAATTTCCTCCGTTAATTGTATTTTACCCATTTTTAAATTTTAAATTCTTAATATATAACTTAAAACATATTCAATAAATTAATTTATTTTTATACGACACACTTTTAAATCATTTAGCTTCCATTCATTAAACTAATTGACTCATACAAATTATATTTTTCTCTTGCCATAGTAGTAAAATATTTTTCTCTTACTTTTTTAAATTGTTCCTCTTTTATTGTATTACTTGTAGGTTCTCCATATTCATTTAAAATTGTAATTTCCCCATCTATAAATTCATCTAAATTATATAAACCTCCAACATTTACTATACATTCATAGCAATATAAATATGGTGTTGTATTATCAGCCTGTTGAGGCATAAAATATACTGTATTTCCATTAGATACATCTACCTTTTGCCTTGCTATTTGCAATTTGGTATATGCTCCCATTATTTTTATGTTTTCATTATTTTCTGCTTCTTCTATTAAATGTTTGCAATTTGGTTTATGATATGTATACTTGTCTATTCCATCTACTGTTTCCTTTGTTAATATAACTATTGAACCTTCGCTTATAAATTCTTTATTTTGATTATTTGAAATTACACAATAATTATTATACATTTTTGTCCCTATTGGTAAGCCTTGCATATATGTAGTAATGCATACTTCTGTATATATTTTTTCCCAATCCTCTTCAGTTAATTTTGGTAATACATATTCATAGCCACTTGTTGACTCTGCATTAAAATTAGCAAGTGATGCAATTAAACTTGTTTCTAATCTATTTCTCATTATAGCTCTTCTATGAGTTTCAAATATTGATGATGACTTTTCAGGATCATTTGTAGTACTATTAAATTCAAATATTTTTTGATATTTTCTTATATTGGAATCTGGATCTACTTCATATGTATTATTAGTTTCAAATTCGATTGTATTTCCATTTTCATCTATAGCATTCTGCTCTGTTATAGAGCCTAAATTATCTTGTACCCATTTTGAAAATTTATATGCTTCTATATAGTAATTAATTGCACTTCTATTTGCATTCATTGTACTAGCTGCATAATTTATTGTATCTATATTATTTGCTGAAACCGGCGTCTTTTCAAAATTTTCATACCAGAAATATTGATGTTGAACTTCATCCCAATAAACCTTTCTATTATTATAAAAAGTATATGGATATGTTCCCTTCGTTGTTGTAATATTTCCTGTTGTAGTATCTCTTTGTTTAATTATAAGTGTTTCACTTAAATTTTCAAACCCAATATCTAAACCTTTATATTTTATATTTGTAATAAAGTTTTCGCGTCCAGTATTTATATAATTTATAGTAGTGCTATCTATATTAGATGGATTTATTAAAAAACCCGTTTTTGTTACATAACTTCCATTTACCATTCCATATACAGTTATTGCATTATCTAAAGTATAATTAATTACACAGTCTATATTATCCTTTTTATATCTACAAGAATAATAAATATATGGCTGTAATCCATACTCATATTCATTAGCATTTCGCGTATTTGCATATCTTCCATATACATAGTAGCCATCATATAATGTATTTACAATTACAGGAGTATAACTCCTTAATGTATCTGCACTGATATTTATACTTGAACTTAACGAATCATAAAAAGTATTTATTTCTGCCTCTATATCTCTTATTTTTGAATCACTAACTGAAGAATATCTATTATTTACTGTATTTAATTGAAATGCTTTTATTGCATCATAAGTAGCATTCATAAGTTTCATATTATAATCAGACTGCAAAGTAATAGTTTTTACTTGAGAGTCTAAATACACACTCATTATGAATGTTATTGGAACTATCATAACAATAAATATAACAATTAAATGTTGTAACTTCATTTGTTTTAACCTCTCTATATTAAACAAGACAGTTTTAAATTCAATACATCTAATAATTTAGATGTTAAATTAAAAACTGCCCCCTTTTCAAATATTATTATAGTATTTATCTATTTCCATTTACTGTAACTATGCCACTATCTTGTGCTGCAATTTGTGATGCATCATTTCCTGCAAGTGAATAAAAGAAACTTCTTAAAAGATCTGCTATTGTTTGATTTGTATTTTTTACACTAACAACAACTCTATCTCCTTCTTTTAACACTATTTGGTTATTTTTTGCTAATTCATCTTCTACTTGAGCCGTATATAAAACATAATATGTATTTTCACCTATTTTTGTAATTTCCGTTTGAGTTGTTTTTACACCAGGGTTTTCATCTAGTATTTGTAATGTAATCTCTGGTTCAACAATTAGACCACCTGAAGAAGCTGAACTAATAAATTGTGTCCAATCACTTTGCGTCAATTTTCCAGTTGTTCTGACTTTATCTACTAAATCATTTGTAACCGTTTGCAAAGCTAATTGAGATATATCGTCATTTCTTTCAGATAGGGACATTAAAGGAAATACAAATAATAATACTGCAGCTAAACCTATAACTACAACAACAATTAATGTATTTTCCATAATAATCAACCTCCTATTTCTTAAAAATTTCTCAAATTACTTTATCTTCAGATTAATTGTTAGTTATTAGAGTATATGTTATTACTCTTTTCTTATTTTTTCTTAATATACTTGTAGTTTCTCCATCAACTGTTATTGTGGTACCTGAAGCTTCTACTTCTCCGCTTTCGTCACGCTCATATATGTATTCTCCAAGTTCTTCTACAAATTTTGGATTGTTTACATTTCCACCATTACTTTGTATTAATCTTGTAATTCCATCATATTTAGTATTTCTAGAAGCATTGCCATCAGGAGATACAAAAGTATCTCCATTTAAGAAACAATCTATATTATGCTTCATATCACTTTGCTTTCCAGACCATGGTTCACGCCTTTTTATTTCTTCGTCCACGTCAAATGAACAAATATCATAAATTCGAT
This sequence comes from uncultured Clostridia bacterium, assembly GCA_947626235.1. Classification (GTDB taxonomy): domain Bacteria; phylum Bacillota; class Clostridia; order TANB77; family CAG-508; genus UMGS1663. Next base: position 6,387 of record CANQRI010000001.1, read on the forward strand.
TATCAGTTGCTGATATGTCACCCCAATAATTTTGCCATCTATAATCTCCCCAAAGCACTCTACCAGAATATGTTGCTTTATAAGGAGATTTTGACCTGTACAAAATTAAGTTTCCATTGTTTGCACCACTATATGTAACTTCTCCTGTTTCCTTGTTATAAGTACCTACTTTAAATATTACTGTATAATTTTCTCTATAATATTTGTATAATGTTGGTATTACTGTTTCTAACCCAACAACTCTTTTTTGGTATTTTGACATAACTTCACTATCATCATAAGTATAGTAATCATAATAATTTGTTTCATCTTGCATTTCTACAACTGCATCTGATGTAGATTTTGCTTGTGTAAACATTACCATACTAATTGTTAAAGCCATTCCAAATACAATAACAGCAAACGCTATTTTTAAAGCTTCTACAGCATTTTCCATATTCTTTTCTTCCTATTCTAGGTTTGGTTTATTTAGTACCTGCTAAATCTCTAACATGAATTGCACATACTAAATTACTATATTTATCATATTGAACTGTAACACTATATGTTTTTCCTGATTTTATCTGTGATTTCATATCTACTGCTGATTTTATATATTTTTCTGGATCTTGTTCACCATCACTACCTGCTTCTCCTGAATTCTGATCATCTTCAAAGTCATCACCCTCATCAATATATACTTGTCTTGTAACATCATCCTTGTTTTGTGCATTGTGTTGTCTTACAACTTCACATAAAGTTAATACTCTAGAACCTTTTACTGATGAACCTGCATATTTTGTAAACTGATCATTATATTGTTGCACCTCAAATTGATCTAATTGTGAAGTAGAATCAACATTAGATGTTTGCATAAATACTGCCATACCTAAACCTATAATTAATACCGCTAATATTATTGCTCCTGCGATAATTAGAGCTTTTGACGCATTCTCCATAATAATTTCCTCCCTTGTTTTTTATATATTAATTAAAATTTAAAAATTAATAACTACATTTGTTCAATAAATAGACTTTTTACGGCCTTTGTTTTTTCGTGATACTCTATGTTTGTACATTTAAAAGAAATTGCTCCAAAATTTTTTACAAATTCTATCGAACCCTGCCTTGCAATGTTTTCCATTCTATATATAAATTCTTCATCATCCTTTCCTTTAAACTTTACTGTAATTATTATAGAATTTGTATCATTTTCTTGATATTCACCCTTTTCGTTTTTTGCAACCTCATTTTTTTCGTTTAAGTCTATTGTTTTATTAATTATTGAGATTATATCTGTTCCTAGCACCTCTACATTGTAATATGATTCGTAGTCTGAATTTACTTTTTGTAATTCTCTTAATTTACTTTGATAAACATTATTACAATATACAACTGCTGTTATTACTATAATCGCTATTATTATAAATGATATTATTATCTTTTTCAACATAACCTCCTATATTTTATTATATCACTTTTATTAGTATAATTCAACTTTTTTAGCTTTTATTATCTATTTTTCTAATTTATTGGTGTAATTTTCATATATTTTATTCTATTTGTATCTGCACTAATTCGTATATTTTCCACAACACATTCGTAATATTTAGTTTTAGCTACCATTTTCCCTGTTGTAGGATCTGTAGTTTGTATTATTGAATTATCTTCTATAAACTTTATTTTATCACTATCACTTTTATTTTCAAAATAATTATATCTTTCCTTTTTACTATTTTCCACATCTATTCTTACATAATTTGTTGCATCAGAATCTCTATCATCCAATGTATAACCACTATTTACATCATAAAATCCATAGTTTGTATTATTTTCTTTTGCACAATTTGCTATTGTAACTATGTCATGAGCAGTAATTAATACTCGTTTTGATTCTAATTCCTCATCAGTCATATCATCACTTAAATAACTTACATATCTTAAAAAGTTATCATTAAATTGACTATCTTTCGTAGCAGCCATTTTTTTTTGCGCATTTTCCGAATATTCAGAAAATATATTAAAAAGTGTAATTCCTACAGTAATTACCATAACCCCAAGTAATATAGATGCTGCCATTATTAATGCTTTTGATGCATTCTCCATTTTTATTTCCTTTCCTTTTAGTTTGTAGTTGCTTCCTTGAAACTCATTTCGCTTACTCTTCCATTTAAATCATATTCTACATTTGTACAAGAAAAATATTTTGCCCTAAATGATGTAAGTGCGGAATTAAGTGCTGTATAAAGTTTTATATCTTTTTCTACTGCCTCTACTCCTCCAGATAATCCATCAACTTTCATTGCTTTATTGTATTGATCAATCAAATCTTTTGTATCCCTATGTAAATTCATATTTGCATTTATTTGATTTTGGTATTGAATTTGCAAATCTATTAATGTATCTATTGGTTTTCCCCTTGCATTATATGTTGTTTCAATATTTGATATTTTATTTTTTATACTATTTAAAGCATTAGTTAATTTATCTACACTATTTGGTGCTTTTACAGTATATGTGCCTTTTTTTATATCATAATTTCTGCCATCACTTTCATCGTACCCTAAACTAGTTAATGTTATTTCATCTTCTATTGTAATATGTAGCTCAATTGGATCATACTGTTTGTCTTCATTTGCCTCCATTATATTATAGTCTTCTGCTCTATTTATAATAGATACAATATCACTTCCATATAAAACTCTCTTGTCAAATTGTTCAAACCTTTTATTATATTCTAATATATCTGCAAGCTCTTGTTCTCTTTGTTCTTCAGCTTTAGACTCATTCATTCTATTAAATGCCAACACTACCAAACCTATTACTAATAAGCTTATTAGAATTTCACCTGCTATCAAAAGTGCTTTTGATGCATTTTCCATTTTTCCTCATTCCTTTCATCTAGTCTAAAGCATGTATATTTATACTACATTGAAGATAATGTATTAAATGAATCAGTCATACTTGTTAATCCTATAAATACCAATGGAACAATTAAATAGCCAACAAATAATACTACCATAGGTGCAAAACCTATTCCTTTTCCTATCATACCTTTTTTAGAAATTAACCTTTCATTTGATTCCTTTCTTTTTGCTTGATAATAGTCTCTTTCTGTATCTAACTCATCAAATGCATCCTTAATTGGTATTTTTTCAACTGCAGATTGAAGACTTTGAATTATACGTATAAAATCTTCATATGTTACATCTTCTTTCATTGCCTCTAATGCTTCCCAAGCACCACTTTCATAGTTATTTATACATTTACTTAATGGGTCTTTAAAGATATTGGCATATCTTTCAAGCCATTCTAGTATGATTTCAACATTAACCCTTTCTATTCTCATAAGCATAAGTATTATTGTTTGGAATTGCATTACTTCGTCTTCCATTTCTAGTTGACGCATTTTTGTTTGGAATATTAACATAAGTATTGGTGCCATATAAGCAATCATAGCAATTACCATTGCTCCTAACACTTCTACCCAACTTAAATATTCACTATTTACAATTCCTATTTTTCCTATAACTCTTTCTGCTGCTTTTTCTATTTCAGCATCTTTAGCATGCGAATAAGTATCATTTATTCTTCCACTCTTCATTGCTGCAGCAATTTTATCTTGTTTTAAATTTGCCTCATTTTTAAATGCATTTATATAATCATTATCCGACTGTGTTAGTTCCATGGCACTTTTTTGCGCCTTTTCAGTCATCGCGCCTATAATGTCATACGTTGTTGTAGGATCTGTATAAACATTATTAATTGTTATTTGATGCAGTTGATTAAACAAGAATAACGAAACAAAAAACGATACAATACACAAGGTCAATCTATTAACATAAATCCATTCAATTTTGTCTTTACAAGCTGCATCTTTCATTTGTTTCTTTATTTTTCTGTTTTCTTTAGTTCCCTCTTTTGGTATAAACAAATCTACTATTTTCTTTACTGGTTTTATTCTATATAATTTCTCTTGCCATGGATTTTCAGTATTTTTTGTGTTCATAGATGTTGAACCATTATCTTTTAATTTTCTAGTTAATATGTAACATACAAATGTTAATACTAATAATAATATTTGTACTAACATTCCGTCCTTTCCTTGATAGAATGATGCTGTAAAGCTAAATTGTGATACTGCCCAATTTTTAATTGGCTCTATTGCAAGCATTGGCACTATTGCAATTACTGATAAACTTTGAAATACATAATTTAATTTATCTCTTTTTAATATTTCAAGTTGCATTTCTTGAGTAATATTATTTAAATTTTTTAAGTATAATGATGCACCATCAACTTTTCTATCGCCAAACTCTTTTGTAAGGTATGATACTCCTGCAAACTCTTTTAAGTAACTATTTGGAGCTATATCATAATATTTTTCTAGTTCTGATTCTGGATCATTTGATATTAATACTTCATATATCTTTTCTGCTTGTCTTGACATTTCTGGGTTATCGTCGTCTTGGGCTGTTTGGTATATTGCTTCCTCTACCATGTTAAACTCATTGTAGGCATGTCTTATTTGTGAAAAGAAATGTATTTGTTGTTTTAACAAGTTGTTATCAATCTTATCTACCATTCCATCTATTACTGTATCTACCATAAATACTTCAAATATTAATAATATGCACATTAATAATAGATTTTTGCTAGTTAATACTATTATTCCAATAGTTAATGGAATTATTATTAACAATGCTTTTGTTAAAATTTTTGAAGCTCTATTTCTTGTTAAATATTCATCGTCTAAATTTATTATTTCAAGCCTTCTTCTCAATTTTAGTATATATCTTTTTAAAAATGGTGTTTTTAAATAAAACATATACAATTTTTGATACATTACTTCCATTGAGAAACTAGACTCTTTTGTTCCAGCTTGTAATTGATTTATATATTTTTTTTCTTTATTGTTTTTATTTATATAAATATATGCTATTATTATTGCTACAAGTAGTGCTGCTGCACCACCCATCATATATAGTAATATATCTTGTGACATGTTTTATTTCACCTCTATCCTATGCTTGATTTAATGGTTTTCTTCCTCTTCTTTTTGGTTGCATATCGCTATCTTCTTTTTCTTCATCTTCATATCTTGCTACTTTCATTCCCCAATTTCTTTCTATGAATTTAATAAAATCTTCTGCATCTGCATCATCCATATTGTTTAGCATTTCTCTAATGTTGTGGTCAGTTATTCTATTGGTTAATACATACTCTCCATCATGATACTCTAATATGTTTTGATATCTATATAATTCTCTATTAGTTGTTTTTGTAAAATAATATGTAGCATTGTCTATAAATTTATCTAATTTTCCTTCTATTGTTTTTTCTTTTCTATGATCAAATGTATATTCATTTTTTTGCTCTACTGGTATACATTCAGTTACTCTTTCTATGTATCTTCTTCCTCTAAAGTCTTTTATTAAGTGTATATCAAAATTCAATACTTGTACAACTTGCTCTTCAGCTGTTCTTTCATCTTTGAAAACTCCTGCTCTTAACATTGAGTTACGAAGTGCTGTTACTAAGTCTGGAAAAGTTTTAGCGTGGTGAGTAAATAATGTAAATTTAGATGCAACTTGTGCAGATTGAATCATCCAAGATGCAACGGGGTCTGTTGCAACCTCACCTATGATATTAACAGAACCATCGGTTTTCTTTTGAACGTCCAAACAGTCTTGTCCAGATACTGTTTCAGTTTCACGCATTGATAATATATTTCTTGTTGGATATATTTTTCTTAAGTGTAACTCAAATGCAGTTTCTGTAATACGAAGGTTCATTGTTTCGTATATATTTTCTATCATCGCCATAAGCATTGTTGTTTTTCCGACATCCTTGCTCTCCTGTAAGTGATATAATTCTTGCACCTTTTACTAAATATTTTAATAATTCAATTGCTTCTTCCTTTCCAGGGAATCTAATAATTTGCTCTAATGTTGCACGCTTTACGTCGAATTTTCTTACAAAGAACGCCCATGTTTCAGACATACTTGGTCTTACAACAACAACACGAGAACCATCTTTCATTTCATTAATTTTATAACCATTAGTATCTGATAATTGACCTGGGTTATTATATTTATAAATATTTTGACATACTCTTTTTAATTCTGCTTCTGATCCAAAAGATAAAAACTCTAAACGTATAGATTTACCTTGGAACATTATCCAAATACTGTCGCAGGCACGTGGAACTTTATGATCTAGCATTTGGTCTATATAATCTCCATCTGTTTGCGCAACTTGGCTTAAAAAGCTTTCTGGTAATCCAGATACACCACCTGAAATACCATCTATATTCATATCTCTTATTTCATCTATTGTACTATATCCTTTATAATGTTGATATATTCTTTGTACTACTACATTTAATTTATCTTGGAAAGTTAACATTAAATTTTCTTTTTCATATATCTCATCTATTTCACTACTTGTTATTACATATGATGGTTTAGCTTCACCTTCAACATATTTTAATCTTGCTAAATCATATTTCTTAATTATTTCAGTTAATGCTTCATATCCAAACTCTTGCTTGTACATATATAATATAATTTCAAATTTATCTTGAGCTGTTAAAAGTGATGGTATATCAAATGGAATTGCTTTAGAAACATTTAATTCTGTAACTCCATATTCTTTTGACAATAAATCATATATTAATTCTTTTATATATTTTTTATCATTAACATCTCCATAAGTACAACCTTTTAACGCCTTTTTTAATTCATATTTCTTATTTTTTCTTCTTTTTAATTCCTCTTCAGATAAACCTATATCATAAAGATTTATTTTTGTTATTTCATCTAATCTCTTTTTTATAAAAGCAGTCATAACTTCTAATGTATATGTTTTATCATCTACATTTATTTGTTCTTCAACTTTTGCATCTTGCTTTTTCTTTAAGTTTCTTATAATTAAAAATCCTGCCAAAACTAAAACTGCTAATATTAATATTATGTTTAAAAACTGCATTTTTTGGCTCCTTTCTTAAGGTTATGCTTTCATTTGTAATTCTTGTATTTTAAATAATAAATCTTGTGACATTCTTTGTGTTTCTTTTATAAATGTTGCATTTCTATCTGTTTCTTTAGTACTTCTAAATCTTAAAAAGAACTCTGCAACCTTCGAATCTGATGTTGCTTCAAAAAATAAAGTATTGTATGGTATTACTGATATTTCCTTTTTTAATCTTATATATCTTGTTACATTTTTTGCATTGTATTTTGAAAACTTATCATATCTGCCTATATTTAGCATTATATTGTTTTTCTTAAAAAAGTCATTTGTTTGTGTTAAGTTTATATAATCATCTATTATTGCTAATTTTTGAGTTATATTTATTACTATTACATCTGCCATTTGTAAAATTTTATTTGCTTGTGCTGGTGGCATTTTTTTTGATATATCAACAAATACTAAATCATAATCTTTGTTGGCAACTTGTATAATTTGTGGATACAGATTACATATAGATTTGTATTCTTCATAACTTTTCGTATTACTAGAACATAATACATCAAATCTATCTTTAAAAACTACTCTTGCATAGTTTGACACTATTGAATTTGAAGTTTTATTACTTGTTACTATTTTTATTAAACCTTCAATTCCTGATTCAAAACCAACTTGACTATTATTTGTTAGATTTTGGGCTATGCTGTTTTGTCTTGACATACTCCAAAAGCAATTTTCTAAAGTTTTATTATTAAATTCTGTACTTATATCCAATATTTTTTTGTTGTGTTCTATTGACATGTAAGTACTTAATGCTACCATTGATAGCGTTTGTCCTGTTTCATTACTTTCTCTACTCCAAAATGCTATAATAGACATTCTATACTCCTCTTTCTATTCTTTTCATTATCTTTCTAATTTGTGGGTAACTTTCTTCTCCTGTTAATTGTGTAGCTATATACATTAAGCCTTCTTTATACTGATTACTCAAATTTCTAATTCTAATTTTTTCTGCTTTTTGATTTTCATATATAACTGTTTGATCTCCTAATTCAAATGGCATGTTGACTGTGCTTTGCTCATCCCACGTTACTTTGCATTCTCTAGTTATATAATTTAAATATTCGTTTTCTTTTTTAGTTGCATTTCTTGAAAATATTATTTTTGTCATATTTGTAGGTTCCTTAAATGCACTGAAAGTCATTATTCCTCTTTTTATTGAATATAAATCCAATGATGTTACAAAGTAATTTTTATCACATTTTTCTATTTCAAAGTTCACTGCCATATTAGGTGTATCTACATCTATTAATATATAATCGTAATTAATTGGTGAGCTTAATGGTATTCCTAAATATTGTTTTATATAATTATAATTTTGAAATCCAATTGCTATATCTATTCCTTCATATTGTGTAACATACATTCTTTCTGGTTTTATAGTTGGAATAGTAAATCTAGATTTTTGTGTTATTGATGCATCTATAAATAAAACTGTATTTCCCATTTCTACCAACAATTTTGATATATATAGTATAAAATCTGTTTTTTCACATCCCCCTATAAAACCTACTTTTTTCATTATAAATTTCATTCCTTTCTTGCTTGAAGGTACTTTACTTACATGTAAGTATTTTATTCTTTATAAGTTACCTCCTCTTATATTGCAATTTATAATTTTACTCTCCTAGTGATTCCAAATAACTTTGTCTTTCATCTGCTGCTCTATCAATTTCTTCTTCTACTCCAGATGCTATGTTGTCTTGTGCATCATCTGGCTCATAACTATTTATTAATGGATCTAATGTACCTTGTCTTATTGCTATATTTCTATTATACAATGTAAATAATGCATTTTTTGCTTCTTGTAATATGTTTGGATCTGCAAGCATTAAATTTTGTGTAGAAGCTTTTGGTACAAATGTTGTTGTTGCAGCTGTTTGCATTCCTGGTTCTACATATTTTGTTACATATAACATTGAACCCTCTAATTGATATGCTTCTATTATTGCATTACTCATTACTAATATTTCAGCCTCTGTCATGTTTAGCCATAAAGTTGTTTCTGATTCTGTTCCTGAAACTGCTGGAATTTCAACTTTCTTTTTAGATATTACAATATAATCTTCTCCACTTGGTAAACGAAATCTTATATCTATAACATCTCCTGTTTGTATTTGCGTCATCAGTCTTAACATATTGTATTCTTGCAATCTCATGTCATCTGTTGTTGCATTTTCACTTTCTGTTATCATATCTTCTGTTACTATTGTTCCTTTAGTTAAATTTATTTTAGCAATTAAATTTTCTTTAGGATTTCCATCATCATCATAAAACGCATCCATTGTTATTGCATTAGTTGGTATTGCTGAAGAAGCTATTTTTTGTGTTGTGAATAATTCTTCACTAATACTGTCTCCTGAATTTACATCTTCAGATAGCATATATACCTCTTTTAATGCTTTTCTTTCTGCCTCTCTTTCTTTATTAATGTTGACTAGTTGATATACTAAAAAGCCTATTATACTTCCTGTAATAAGTAATGTTACTAATACTCCTATTATTAAATACATATTTGCTTTTCTTTGCATTGGATTCATTGCCATATCTATATTCCTCCTTATATTTTACAGATTATCATTACTTATTTTATTGTACAACATTTTTCCCTATTAAACAATATAAAACGTCATCTGTAACATAAAAATAATATTGTTGTAACACTAATGTAATATATGTTTTTATACATAATTTTAGGACAGATATTTATATAATATCTGTCCTTCTTTTTACCTTCTATAGCAACACCATCTTGAATTATTTGATTCATTGTTCGCATCTCTTACATTTACTGCTATTGTATTCGGTCTACCATTGGTAGAGTTGTTTTGTGCATTACTAGCTACATTTCCATTTAATTGAAGTGGATTTATTAAGTTCTGCCTATTATCATTAATAGCACTAACATCATTATTGGTATTATTCATACAAGTAAAGCAGTTTCTGCAATTACAACAATTCCTATTATTACAGCAATTTCTGCAATTGCAACAATTCCTATTTCTAAAAAATATTTCCGCAATAACCGCTGTTATGTATGATATTATTGTATAAGCAATAGCAAACACTAAAAAACTTTCATCAAATGCCGTAAATGCAAGTATTAAGTATATTGCAAAAAAAGTTGCTGCTGTCAAAAATGCATTTCTTAATATTTTTTGTAATACTATTGATAATATGATAGTAGCTAATGGCAATATAAAAAAGAATAATATTATATTCATGACATCTTTCTCCTTATGTTTTTATTTTTTTGTATATAATATGTTACTCTTTTTTTATTAGTTACATTTTTTGCATTAATATTTTACTTGAACTAGATATAAAGCATGCGCTGGAAGTGTTTTCCCTGCTCTTTTTCTATCTCCCGAATTTATTATATCTTCAATTTCTTCAGGTTTTATTTTACCCATACCTACATCTACTAATGTTCCTACTATTATTCTTACCATATTGTATAAAAAACCATTACCAGTTAATTCTATTATTATTCTTTCATTTTCTTCTGTTATTTTGGTTTTATATATTTTTCTTACACTTGACTTACTGCTTGTTCCACTAGCTTTAAAAGCTTTAAAATCATGTTCTCCTTCAAAATATTTTATTGCTTTTTTCATTGCTTCTACATCTAATTTTACTGGCATAAAATATTCTAAACTTCTATAAATTGCTGTACCTTGTTTAGAATTATTTATTATGTATCTATACGTTTTTTTCTTGCAATTATATCTACTATGAAATCTTTCGTCTACTTCTTCTGCTTCTTTTATTCTTATTAATTTTTTTAATTTTGAATTTATCGCTATTGGAAATTTTTCTGTAGGGAAATTACTTGAGGTTTTAAAATTTGCAACTTGCCCTAATGCATGAACTCCTGCATCTGTTCTACCGGAAGCTATTAATTCTACCTTTTCTCCTGTTAATTCTTCTATTGCCCTTTCTATTTCACCTTGAATATTTAATTTATTTGGTTGTTTCTGCCAACCATCAAAGTCTTTTCCATCATATTCTATTGTAAGCTTTATGTTTCTCATTTTAATTTCCTCCTCAAGCTATTAAACTATCAGGGACGTTGTTAAATAGTTTAGCAAGCTAAACTATTTAACAACGTCCCTGATAGTTTAATCTTTTTCTTCTTTTATTTTTGATTTAGATTTTCTTATTTTCTTAGCACTTACGCCTTCTATTAATCTATTTGTAACTACATTTTTTATCAATATTTTCTTTAAAGCTTCCTCTTTTAAATCTGCTATTAAAGTTCCATCTTTTGCAACAGATATTTTTCCTGTTTCTTCAGACACAACTATTGCTATTGCATCTGTTTCTTTTGAAATTCCAATAGCTGCTCTATGCCTTGTTCCTAATTCTTTTGCTATATCGTTTGTATTTGAAAGTGGCAAAATACATGCAGCAGATTGTATTTTATTTTCGCTTATTATAACAGCACCATCATGTAGTGGTGTATTAGGAACGAATATGTTTACTAAAAGTTGAGGTGATACTTCTGCATTTATTTCTACTCCTGTTTCTGCAATATCTTTAATTTTTATATCTCTTTCTATAACTATTAACCCACCAGTTTTAGTTTTGGCAAGTTCTTGTGCTGCTATTACTATTTTATATATGTCTTCTTTGGTTTTAGTTATTATATCTTTATCTATTCCAAAAAACCTAGTAAACTTATTAGTGCCTAATTGCTCCAAACCTCTTCTTAATTCTGGTTGAAATATTACTATAATTGCAATGACTCCATACGTCATTACAGAAGTAAGTATAAAATTTAAGATATCTAGGCGAAGCCAACCACTTAATACTGTGGCAATTATTAATAAAATAATTCCTTTCATTAATTGCCATACTCTAGAATTTTTTACTAACTTAATTAGCATATATACTAAAAATATTACTATTGTTATATCTAATATTAATGATATTATTCTTAATGGATTTTGCATTAATTCATTAAAGTATGTTACTATGTTTAATTGCCAAAAGTTTGACAATGCTTCTGAAAAACTATCTTTCATTCTTATTTTATATTCCTTTCAAAGATATAATTTTTTCTTATTGTTGTACTAAATAAAATATTAATGTTCCTGCAACACTTACTACCATAAGTAAAGCTAGTACTGCTGCCATAACTTTTGTAAATACCTTTCCTGCATCTAATTTTTGATTTTTATTAACTTCTTTTTTATTATTTGTTTTTGCCATTATTATACCCTCCTTTGTATCTCACTATATCTGGTTATAACATAAATTTATAGTTTTTTCAATATTTTTCATGTAATTTTTACATTTAATATTTTCCTTTTATAACATTTATTATAAATGCATATAAAAAATACATATTAGCTTTAATTACTAATATGTATTTCTATTTGGTGACCCCTACGGGAATCGAACCCATGATTCAGCCTTGAGAGGGCTGCGTCTTAACCGCTTGACCAAGGGGCCAAATATTTTTTACTGCTTATTTATAATAGCATTTTTTTTCGCTCCTGTCAATCAATTTCCTGTATATTTATCTTATAATTTGCTCCATGCTTATTGATCATTCTATAATATTATTATAATCTTTTTAGTTAAGCTCTAAAATTTCCTTTAGCCTTTTATCTTGCTTTGTTAAATACAAATATCCTATTAGCCCCTCAAATGCAGTAGAATACATGTAATCTTCATTAGTTGCATTTTTAGGCAAATGATGATTTTCTGCATTTCTAGATCTTCTTACAATTTCTTGTTCTTCTTCTGTTAATTTATCATAAATCTTCTTAAGAGTTTCTGCCTGTGCAGAAGCTTTTACATATTTAATAGATTCTATATGTAATTTATGTGGATTTAATTTAGTTGCATTTACTAATTTAGTCCTTATATATAATTCATATACACTATCACCAATATATGCCCATACTAAAGGTTGCATCAAATTTACTTCTTCTACGCTCTTTTTTCTTTCTATTAATTCTTCCATATTTACACCCCTATGCCTTTTCTATTGTAATCTTTCCTAACTTTCCACTTCTAAAGTCATCTAATAATATATTTGAAACTTTTTCTTCGTCTACATTTCCACCAGAAATAATTGCTCCTCTCTTTTTACCTATTAAATTCATTATTTCTAATATATTCTCATTTTCCATATTATCAGTATTACTTAATATAATATCTACCATATTTTCGTCTAATTTATATCTTTCTATTAAATTACTTTTATAATTTTCTAATAAATATTTTAATAATCTATATGCTATTTCCACTTTTTCCAATACGTCATCTTTTATTGTACCTGTAAATGCTAAATTTAATGCAACTTGTTCATTTTCGAATTTAGGCCACAATACTCCCGGAGTATCTAATAATTCTATATTATTATTTACTTTTATCCATTGTTTTTGTTTCGTTACTCCTGGTTTATTTCCTACTTGCGCAGATACTTTATTGGTCATTCTATTTATAAAAGATGACTTTCCTACATTTGGTATTCCTATTACCATTATTCGTATAGATTTTCCTACTCTACCCTTATTTTCTAATTTTTCTCTATCTTCATTCGCAATTCTTTCTATAGTTTTTAGAACTTCTTTTATTCCTCTTCCAGTATTAGAGTCTGTGAGTACTGCTGGTATTTTTTTTGAATTATAGTAGCTAACCCATTTTTCATTTTGCTTTTCATCTGCTAAATCACTTTTGTTTAATATAATTATTTTTTTCTTATCTTTTATGTATTCAGCTAAATCTGAATTTGTACTTGACATAGGTATTCTGGCATCTATTATTTGAGCCACTATATCTATTAGCTTTAAATCTTCTATTATCTGTTTTTTGGTTTTAGCCATATGACCTGGATACCAGTTTAAGTTGACTTTTGAAGAAATTTTATCATTACTATTCATTTATATCACTTCCTATTTTTTAGTTGTTATTCTTTAATTCTAGCTACATAACTTTCAACAGTTAAATCTATTTTATTTTTAAATTCATCGTAATCTAAAATAAATACTTTAGGATTACTACTCTTCACATTATAAACTCTATATATATAATATTGTTTCTTTATAGATTCCATAGTTTTTAATTCATTTGCACTTATATAAAAATCATTAATATCATTTTCTTCAGTAGATTTTACCTCAATATATTTTTCATGTACATTATTAAATTCGTCAATATCGAATGAAATAATGTCATATCCTGTAGTATCATCTTCTTTTGACATCCATTTAATCTTTTGAGCTAAATCTTCTCTTCCTAATTTTGTTAGTCTTTCCATTTCATAATCAATAACTAATTCTTCTCCTAACAATCCATTCTTAGTATTTGATTGAACCTTTTTTAAATAATCTATCTTTTGTATAGTTTTCTTTGTTATATTAGTATATTTATTTTTCTTTTTATATTTAGGAATATCTACCTTTTCAAGAAATACTTCACTTCTTTCGTCAGTACTATCATTTTCTTTTAAGGTTTCTTTTATCATTTTATCAGCTTCTTGAGCTATAGTATATGATGATTTAATATGCCCTACTACATTATCTACAATATCCATATAAGTGTTTTCAACCATATTTTCACATATCTCATCATATACATCTTTGAAATTTAATAGATCATCAATAAGTTCTTCTTCTGAATATTTTCGTTTTTCATAATATTTAGAAATAATTGTTCCTGCTTCATAACCTTTAGCTAAACTTTTTGTTCCTTTTAAATCTATGTAACCTGTGTTAAATTTATTATCATCAATTAAATTTCTAAAGTATTCTGCAACCTTTTTAATGTTATTATATTTTTCTTTTCCATATAATTCCTCAAAGGTAGTAATCCCTTGCCCAAGAACTAAATAAAATCCAGACATATCACTTTTAAATAAATAGCAAATATAAATTCCTTTTGTAGCAGATACTGTTATATTTTTATTAAATATACATAGCCATGGTATTTCACTTTTTTGTCCTGCTCCTACAGATGCCTTTATTAAATATTTTTCTTTATCAAAATACTTATATAAATATTTTGGCAATTTTTTTACAAATTCTAAATAATAGTTTTTATTTGAATCTACTAACACTGAATTATCTTTTAAATATTCATTTAATAATATGTCAAATTTTTCTTTCATAATTTTAACTCCTTTACAAATTTTTCCAAAGGTATATCTCCTAACATAAATTATAATTCAAAATTTCATTTTTTGAGACAAATCTATATTCACAATACTTCACAATTTTTATTCTCTATACTATTTCTTACAATAATAAATCTAGAATGATTATATCAAACTAGACTTTTTTACACAATATTTTAATTTATTATCTAAAAAGGAAATTATTTAATAAATTTCTTCTATAATTAGTCTTTTTATTATTTAAGCTTCGTTTTCTTCACTAATAAGTATAACTTCGTTAAGTTTTCCATCTTTAAATAATTTATTTATGTTATTAATTATTTTTCCTGAAATTTTAATGTTATCCTTATTTATCATTTCTTTTACAACTGAACGAGCAGCATTCTTTAATATTTTTTCTATACTTTCACTCGACGTATCGTATTTAGAATATTCTTCATCGCTTAAATCTGATAAACTACAATATAATGAATATTTTTTATCTGTATCGCTATATGTATAATAATAATATGAAGAAACAATTCCTCCAAAACTGTTAGTTCCACTGACATTCATAACAATTTTTTTATTATCATGATCAAACCAAGCACTTGTTAATCCAAAAGACATTGGATTTTTTAATCCTTCAGATATTTCGTTAGATAATACAGCTAAAATATTTTCAGTTAATACATCATTCTTTTTGCTACCATCTGCTTTTTCATATGCTTCAAAATATTTTCCCTCTACCAGTAAATCATCTACTGATACATTCAATTTTTCTATACCTTTTATAGCAAAATTAATTATACATATTAGAACAACAATTGCAATAAGTATTAATATTAATACTTTTAAATTTATCTTTCTAATTTTTGTTCTACAACCTTTTTTCAAAGAATCTACTATATTGTCAACTTTTATATCATTTTTTTCACCACATTTTGGACAAAATTTTTGGTTTATTTTTAACTCTTCACCACATTTTTTGCATATAATTTTTTTATATTCTCCTCTTTTCATTCCGCATTTTGGGCAAAATTCCTGTCCTTCTTCCAATTTAGCACCACAATTTAAACATGCTGTTATTTCATTTGTATCTTTTTCTCCTTTATTTTTTTCATCAATTTTTACATCATCTTCATTTTGTTCTTCTTCATTTTGTATTTCTTCATCTTGTACTTCTTCCTCTTGTTCCTTTTCTTCATTTACTAATGTATCCTTTTCTTCTTCCATACATCATTTTCCTTTCATTTTCCATTATATCACAATCTAAATAAAATACTTATATAATTTTCAAAAAAATGTTTATTTCTAAAAAGCTTAACTTAGCTTTCTCTTAAATTCTGATTTTAAAAAAACTTTACTTAATCATTTGAAGTGCTACTATTTTGCTGAACATTAGCTACTATTTGCAAAACTCTATAAATTAGTTCTAACAATGCAATAATCATATCATTAATATACTGAATATTATATAATTTAAATAGCTCTTTTATCATCACCAATTCATCATCTGTAGCCATATTGCTGTTTTTTAATACTTCATATGCTTTATTCTGTGCTTTTTTTTCAGTTTTAAGTACTTTTATTGACAATATAAATGAAATTATGTATATTAACAATCCTAACACCGTAAACGCTAAAGTAAATACTACAGACTGACTTTGTATAATTAATACATCAATAAGTATACCAATAATAACTAATGGAATAAATGCTATTGGTCCAAAATAAATAATCGGCGTTAATCTAACTCTAATTCTCATATCTGGATCATCTTCTTTATCCAATATAGCTAAACATGATTTTTGAGAAGCCATTGCTAATGATGTTACCGAACTTTTCTTCCATGTCAACCTTCTTAATCTAATTTTCTTAAAATAATGACTATAACTATTACCAAAAAGGAATGAACCACTTGTTTTTACTTTAATATGTTGTAATCCATTATCATCCAAAATTTTTCTTGCAATATCGCATCCTGTCATTTTTAAACTATTTTCTTTTTTATTATATTTATGATATTTAATTGCCAAAACTATTTGCACTCCTAAAGCAAAAACAGAAACTATTAATATTAAAATTAAAACAATCCCCATTAACAATATTATTCCATCTGACACATTATTTAAGCTATATCCTACTACATTTTCTCCTATCATTCTAAATGTTTCTACCATCTTTCATTCTCCTCTCTTTTTAAACTATTAGGGACGGGGTTAAATAGTTTAGCAAAAAATATCTATACTATTTTCAAAACAATAATATTATATTTTTCGAAGTGATTCGTGGGGACCTTTTTAGAAAATGTTATGAGCGATAAGCGAATTACATTTTCTTAAATGGGGCAACGAAGAAAAATATAATATTATTGTTTTGAAATATAAAATAAATTTGCTAAACTATTTAACCCCGTCCCTAATAGTTTACAATGTTCTGTAATTATTTTTATCTGCTCTTTCGTCCAATTGTCTATCATACTCTTCATTTTTATAAAACCAGTCAGTTTTTTTATCTTTTGGATTTGCTTTTCTACCTTTATCTAGCAATATATCAAACAATGCAAATAGTGGTAAAGCAACACCTATTAAAGAAAAAAACATTGATGTGTAATCTGCGAGTGGTATAGTTTCACCATTTATCATCATCATTACTTTAGCAAATAAATCTTGCCCAAAATAATAACCATACATTAATAAATAAAGTATTGCACCAATTAATTTTCTTCTAAATATAAATGGCACACATACTAAAGTTACGAATAATAATATTATTTCTACATTTACATCTATTGATTGAACCATAAAGTTTGAACCTATAGATGTCATTATTGTTACTACTACTCTAAATGCCCAAAAAGCTATCATAAAAATTACTACTAGCCAACTACTTAAATTTTTCATTTGATTTGTCCTCCAATTACCCTTTTATATACTATATAATTATCTTTTTTACATATTATTACTATTTTTATATATTATTTAGAGGTCAGAAAAATCCGACCTCTTAATTTTTATTCTTCATCTATAAAATTAAATTCATCTTTAAATTTTTCCTTGAATATTTCAAATACTTTATTTAAAACATTTTCGTCATCTACACTTACATATGACTCTTCTTCTTCGTTTTCTGTATCTTCTACTTTTAATATTACTACTTCTCCTGCATCCTCTGATTCTTCTTCTTCAACTGGTAATAATATTACGTATTCTTCTCCATCTAGTTCTATTAAATCAAGAAATTCAAAAGAAACTTCCTCCCCATTTTCATCATTTAACACTATTATATTGTCCAACTCCTCATCTGGAACATTTAAATTTTCATCTTCATTCATTATTTTATTCTCCTTTCAAATATATATATAAAATTGCATTTCTACAATTTAATATCATTTTTATTATTATTTACTTTTTTGTATATGATATACTTTATTTATTTTTCATTTTATTTACATAAGTTTCTAATATATAAACTGCTGATATTGTGTCTACTATATCGCGTTTTTTCCTTTTATTTACATCAAGAAAATTCATAGTTTTATGGGCTGCTACTGTTGTTAACCTTTCATCTATTTCTTCTATTTTTACAGTATTAAATTTGCATTTAAGTTTATGAATAAATTCTTGCGTTATTTGTGCTCTTTCTGACTTTGTTCCATCCATATTTATTGGCATTCCAACAACTATTGTATCTATTTCATACATTTCTAGAATTTCTTCTAGTCTATGTAAAAGTACTTTATCATTATTTTGATGATGTATAGTTTCCAGACCTTGCACAGTTATGCCTAATGCATCAGTTATAGCAATTCCTACTCTTGCTTCACCATAATCTATACCTAATTTTCTCATCTTTGCCTCTTTTTTATTTTATACTTATTTAATTTTAACTTAATAACTTTCAGTTTTATAATTTTATGTTTCTCAATTTTACAATTAATTAATTTCTATATAGTTTTTAACCATTTTTTCTAATAGTTCATCTCTTTCTATTTGTCTTATTAAATTTCTTGCATCATTATGACTTGTTATATATGTTGGATCTCCTGATAAAATATATCCAACTATTTGATTTATTGGATTATATCCTTTTTCAGCTAATGCCTCATATACTTTTTTTAATATTTCCTTACTTTTATTGCTATCATCTTTTCCTACTTTAAAGCACATCGTTTCATCTATTGACATAGCTTACCTCCCTTAAATATAATTTATTGCATTTTCTTCTGTTCTACTATCCAAAAATTCTTCTAATTTTTTAGTTACTCCTTCTATTTGCGTTCCTTTATAATATTTAGTAACTACTACATTTATTTTAGGTTTTGCAGTTAAGTTTTCTTCATCATCTTCATATAAATCTCTTTCATCAGCTGGTACTTCCATTGATTCTATTTTTTGTTTTATATCATTCATAAAGTCTGCTACACCATTTACTTCTACACCAGAAAATGCTATTACAAATTTTGGTCCCATGTATCTTACAAATATATACTCATCTGCAATATTATTTTTTATTAAATCACTTATTTGTGTAATTACTGCATTTCCTGTATGCCTACCTATGTTTTCATTTATATCTGCTATGTTTACAATTTTAAACATGCATATTGCAGATGTTGCATATACATCTATCAATCTTTTTCCCTCTGAATATAAATATTCTGCTGATTTCAAACCTGTAAATTCATCTGTTCTTACTATATTTTCTACTACGCCTTGTTTTTCTATAGACCTTAACGCAGATATTATATTATTCTTTACAACTTCCAATATTGTAGTATCTACATTATCAAAATCATGAGGAATTCCACTTTCTATAATCCAATAACCAATGTATATGTTATCTATATATAAAGGAAAAAACATTGCTGATTTAGCTCTTCCAAATTCTAATTTTTGGTATGGTAATCTTTCGCCTTCTCTATCTACTGTTATATACTTTGGCGTAGCTGTTTGTATACTGTCTTTAAATATTTCTTCTTTATGAAGATTTCTTAATGTATCCCAATGTTTTTGGTCTACATTTGTTGCCTTTATTGTATATTCTGTACCAGTATATACCACTATAGTAGAATATTTTATATCATATTTTTCTATTAGAATTTCATTTATTCTTTTTATTTTTTCATCTGCTGACTTTTCTTCACCTATTGTATCCATAAACTCTTGTAGCACATTTAAACTTGTTATTCTCTGGTTCACGTTTTTATATACATCTATTTTTTTATAAACAGACATATTATATACCATCAAAAAGCCAATTATTACTACTAATAGTATTATTACCGCTATTATCAAGATGTTTCCTTCCTTTCTTTTAGATTTATTACTTTTAATAATTATTTTTCATTCTATTTAATGTATTATTCATTTGTGGTGAAAATCCTCCCTTATCGTATTGCCCATATTGAGTTTTTTGATTTCTATTTGTTCTTTCATGCCTTGTACCATTTGCTATTAATGGATATACCATGTTAGCTAATTTTCTAAGTTCCATAAGTATTTCTTTTGAATAACCTTCTGTTGAAATTTCACAATTCACTAATCCTTCTAAATATTTTGAATATGCTTGTGAGTCAAAAGGAATTACAGTATATTTTACGGTTTCTCTATTAAATAACTCTGTCATAAAAGACATTGCTGGATCGTTATAAAAGGCCATTCCTCCGATAACTGTTTTTTCTGTTAAACTTCTTACTCTTACATACTTATTTATTATTATTCTTAATTTATTTTGGTCTAACACACCTTTTGCTTTTAAATCTCTTAAATATGCTGTAAGTGGTTGTATTGTAAGTACATCCATACTTTGTACTAAATATAACTCTTGCAATCTTGATATATACCTATAGTCTGATTTAAAGTCGCAATCTACTAATATTAGTGAATACGCTCCTAATAGTGTATTTACTACATTATCTATATTTGTAACTTGATCATCTGCACCAGGTACAGATGTGTATACATCTAAATTTGGATTTACTTTTATTCCTTCTGTAGCACCTTGTTGTAACCTTTGCATACAATTCATTGCTTTTTTTCTTAATTCTTCTTCATTTTTTGTGTATATATAATATGCATTCTTATTTTGTGTTAAATCTAATATTGCTACTTTTATTCCTTGTCTTGATAAAATTTGTGCTAAATTATCAACTATAAATGATGTTCCATTTTTTGATGTTCCCACAAATCCAACTATTTTTTGATCTCCACTTACTAAATTATTTGTGTTTCCACTACTTATTGGAGTTTGTGTTTCTAAATGTTCTTCCTGTGCATTTACATTATTATAATTTTGATTAGAAGTATAATTTGATACCATATTTTCTGAATTATAATTATCAAAACCTGGTAACGTTCCATTATTCTGTTCAGTTTGACTATTTTCTTCATTGTAATCACCAAATCCTGGTAATGTTCCGTCATTACTTTGTTCAAATGTATTGTTATCTACATTGTAATCATCAAATCCTGGCAATGTTCCATCATTATTTTGTTCAAATGAATTTTCTTCTTCATTGTAATTATCAAAACCTGGTAATGTTTCATCATTATTTTGTTCAAGTGTATTGTTATCTACATTGTAATCATCGAATCCTGGTAATGTTCCATCATTATTTTGTTCAAATGTATTGTTATCTACATTGTAATCATCGAATCCTGGTAATGTTCCGTCATTACTTTGTTCAAATGTATTGTTATCTACATTGTAATCATCAAATCCTGGTAATGTTCCGTCATTACTTTGTTCAAATGTATTGTTATCTACATTGTAATCATCAAATCCTGGTAATGTTCCATCATTATTTTGCCCAACTGAATTTTCTTTTTCATTGTAATCATCAAATCCTGGCAACATTCCATCATTATTTTGTTCAACTGAATTTTCTTCTTCATTGTAATCATCAAATCCTGGTAATACACTATCATTCATTTGTGTACTATAATCATCACTAAAACCTGGCAATACACTATTATCTGCATTATTATCTTGAAATCCTGCTAGAGTATCATCAACTGCACTTACCTTTTCTTGCTCAACTTTTTTAGGTCTTCCTCTTCCTCTTCGTGGTTGTGTATCTTCTGTTTGAACTGTGCTGTTTTGAGTTACATTCTTTTTAGGTCTGCCTCTTCCTCTTTTAACTTGAGCAGGTTCTGTTTGTTCATTTAACATTGCATTTCCTTGAGGCACATTTTCACTTTGTTGTTGACTGTTTGCGTTTAAATCTTGTTGTACTGTCTGTGGATTTTTGACTTGTACTGTATTTTTATTTTCCACTTGAGACATTTGATTTGCTTGCGTTTTTGCCATTTGTGGCATTGGCCTTGCTTGTGCATTTGCAATTTGTGGTTTTGTTTTTATTGAGTTATTGGCCATCTGTGCCATTTGATTTAGTTGACCATTTGACATTTGTGGTTTCTGACTAACTTGATTATTTAGCGCTTGTGGCCTTTGATTTGCTTGCGTATTTGCCATCTGTGGCGTTCTATTTACTTGTGTGTTTGCCATTTGCGGCGTTCTATCTACTTGCGCATTTACCATTTGTGGCGTTTTATCTACTTGTGGGTTATTACCTAATTGATTATTTGACATTTGAGATACCTGCCTTTGCTGGATTTGGTTATTTGAGATATTTTGCTTTGCTGTTACTTTCTTCACATTTTCTGTGGTAACTTCTGTTGGAATTATAACTGGCTTACTTAAAACTGCATTATTTTTTTCTGTTTTTAATGATTCTATTTTTAACCCTGCTTTTTCAGCTTTCTTATCTGTTTTTTGTTGTTTCTCTTGTTTTTTACTAAATTTAGATTGTGGATTTCTATATTCATTTTGTTTATTTGCTTCTCCTGAATATGCAACTACTTGTTGATATTTAGGACAGTTAGCTTCTAATACGGCTTTTACATTTAATGGTAAAAATTTAGTAATTAACCTTAACTGTGCATCTGTATATTGATTAGCAATACTGTTAAAACTTTCAACATATTTTTCTTCGTTTTTTCCTAATTTTTTGTAATGTGCTAGTATATTTTGAATTTCTATTTCACTAACATTTCCTTCACTTTCAGCTTTATATTCAACCTCGTTTGAAGAAATTTTGTAATATACCTTGGCTTCTTTTTTACTTCTTGGTTTGTTAATTAAATTACAAACCTGCTCTATACTTCTATCTTGTCCAATTAATGCACTATAAACGCCTATTCCAAATAATTTTACTAAAATATTTTCGCCTTTTGTTCTTCTATCTGTGGAAATAAGTATTATTGGTATATCTTCTCCCTGTATATTTGAAGCCTCATCACTTATACTGTCTAATTTTTCAAATATGAAATTATCTATAGTATCATAATTTTTACTTGCAAATGGCTCTAAATCTTCACTTACTACTATTCTATCATATGACTTATCCTTTTGTAATTCTTTTATAATTGCGTTAAAATAGTAAACATTTTTACTAGATATAATTTCTTTATACATCTGTTGATATTTTTTTACTATTGCCTCCGATATTGACTCATTGCTAACCGCAAATAAAACTTTCATTTGTTTAATCCCCCCAACCTCTTACTACTATTGCAAATATTAAAGGTAATACTTGTGCAATAACAAATAGTGTTACGATTGATATCATAACCATAAAACCTTTGTCTCTAACATCCATTTTCCTTATACCTAAAACATATTGATAAATTGCACTAATTGCAATTCCTACAAAGCAAAAAGGTATACTATATATTTGTATTTTATTTAATAAGTATGCTGTGAACCCGTATGCATCTGAACCATATGCCTTTTTATAATCTTCTAAAGATTTTTCCTCTTTTTCTTTTAACTGTACTAATTGGCTTATTGAGGTATTTTTATCGTTAACATTGGTATTAGTTTGTTTATTTGATGTTGTATTTGATGCAAAAGCTACTGTACTTACCAGCATACAAAATATTACTGTTACTAGTGCGACTGCCTTTTTCATGCATTACTACTCCTTTCAGATTTTTATACAATTTATACTTATAATATAATACAATAATATCCGAAAAATAGCAAGGAAATATTTAGAATTTTTTTTAATTTTTCTATATTTTTCCAATATTTTTTATATTTAAATTCTTTTAACATAAATAATACCCAAATTTTTGAAATAGATTTACAAAAATTTGGGTATATTTTTTATTCTTTTATTTGTTTTGCAAGTTTTCCTATTGCTTTTGTTTCAATTCTAGATACATAAGAACGTGAAATTCCAAACATTTTAGCAATTTCATTTTGTGTTTTAGGCTTTTTTCCGTCTAATCCAAATCTCATTTCTATAATATCTTTTTCTCTATCTTTTAAAACCTTCTTTATATTTTTATATAATTGCTTTATTTTCATTTTCAAATCTACTTCATCTTCTATGTTTCTCTCACTATTTTCTAGTACATCTTGTAATGTTACAACATTATCGTCTTTATCTTTTCCTATTGGATCTTCTAGCGAAACTTCTGCACCTATTTTTTTAGTTGAACGTAAATACATTAAAATTTCATTATCTATACATCTTGAAACATATGTTGAAAGTCTTACCTTTTTATCTGACTTAAAACTATTTATACCTTTTATTAATCCTATAGTTCCAATGGAAATAAGATCATCTTGCTCTACTTTTGTTGAAGTATATTTTTTGCATATATGTGCAACTAATCTTAAGTTTCTTTCTATTAATATATTTCTTGCTTCTTCATCTCCATTTTCTAAATTTTGTATATATATTTCTTCCTCTTTAGCTGTTAATGGCTCAGGAAATAAATTGTTACTTGAAATATATCCTACCACCAAAACTGCTGAATGTAAAAATGCTAAAAAACCTGATATTGAAAGGGCTAACATGTATATACCTCCAAATTTTCACTATACAAAATTATATGAATGTATTTTCCTATTTGTGCCTGACTAAATTCATATTTTTAATTTATAAAAATAAAATAGAAAAAAAGAGGTTTTATCTATGCCTCTTAAAATGGAAGGATTGATTTCTATGTTTAAAACTTACTTAAAGTCTATATTTACACCTGTTGCAGTTGGTGTAATTGTTGGATTAATTATATCGCCATTTATGGATTATAATTTGTTACAAAAACCACCTTTAGCACCACCCGGTATATTGTTTCCAATAATTTGGAGTATACTTTATGTCCTTATGGGCATATCTTATGGAATATTGCAAAGTAAAAGCCTTGTGGACTCTGGCATCAATTTTGTATATTATTTACAACTAATTGTAAATGCTTTATGGCCTATAATATTTTTCGTTTTTAAATGGAGATTCTTTGCTTTTATATGGATTATAATTCTTGCACTTCTAATTATTTTAATGATAAAAAAATTCTACTCTAAAAATAAGCTTTCTGGATTGCTACAAATACCATATTTGCTATGGACATTGTTTGCTACTTATTTAAATTTATCTATTTTTTTACTTAATGGATAAAGGAGATATTTATGAATTTTTTACTTGATGTTTTTAAAGGAATTGCCATAGGTACAGGTGCCATACTTCCTGGAATTAGTAGTGGTGTGCTTTGCGTTATTTTTGGCATATATGAAAAATTAATAAATAGCGTATTAGGCCTCTTTCATGATTTTAAGAAAAATGCCACTTTTTTATTACCAATTATAATAGGAGTTGCCATTGGCTTTTTATTGTTTGGTAAACTACTTAATTATGTGTTTTTTCACTACGAATCTGAATCTAAAATGTTATTTTTAGGCCTTATTTTAGGCAGTATTCCTGCTTTGTTTAAAGAAGCTAATGAAAAACACAAATTTCGTCTTTCTTTTCTATTTTATACTTTAATTAGTTTTGGCATTGGACTTATTTTGTTTCTATTAGAAAATAAAATGAATTTTGCCATTGCCTCTAATAATACCAATTTTTTATTTTTGTGGTTTTGTGGCTTTGCAATGTCGTGTGGCATTATTATTCCAGGTGTTAGTAGTACCGTTATTTTATTATGCCTTGGAAGTTATACTATTTATTTGCAATCTGTTGCTACCTTATATTTACCAGTTCTGATTCCAATGGGGCTTGGTGTTTTGTGTGGTTGTATTTTCTTTTTAATTTTAATTCGCTTTTTGCTAAAAAAATATTCTATTCAAACATATTATGCCATTATTGGTTTTGTACTTGGTAGTATTTTTGTACTATTCCCTTCTTCCTGCTCACTTTTTTCTTTAGTTCTTTTTGCTTTTGGTTTCTATACTGCTTTAAAATTAGAAAAATGATAAAAGAATATTTTACCGCTTCGGCGGTAAAATATTCTTTTTTTGCATCAAAATTATTTTTTTCTTCTTAAAATCCAATTTTTTTCTACTTTTATTGGTAATTTCATTTTTACTTTTTGTTCTGCTTTTCCTGGATTTACAACTTCTATTTCTTCTCCTGTTTCTATATCCCATAGCTTTTCAATATTAAATTTATATGTTTCTATTTGATTTGGAATTAGTATTTCTAATTCATCTCCAACTTTTAATTTATTTTTTATTTCTATAATAGTTTTTTCGTTTTCAAAGTCTACTACTTTACCACCAAATTCATAGTCTGAATTATACTGTTTTCCCTCATATTCTTGAATATCTTTATTATCTCTATCATTAAAATAAAAAGTTGTTAATCCTCTAGTTTTGGTTTTTTCTAGTTCTTTTAAATATTTTGAATAATCATAATTTTCAGGATTTTCCATATAATCATCTATTGCATTTCTGTATGCATTTACTACTGATGCTAAATAATACTCTGTTTTTAATCTACCCTCTATTTTTAAACTATCTATACCCATTTGTATTATTTCAGGAATTTCTTTAATTAAGCATAAGTCTTTTGATGAAAATATGTATGTGCCTTTTTCATCATGTTCTACTGGCATTAAATTTCCTGGATTATTTGTTTCTTCAACATATACATTATATGCCCATCTACAACTTTGTGCGCAGTCCCCTAAATTTGCACTTCTTCCTGCTAAAAAGTCGCTTAAAAAGCACCTTCCAGAATAGCCAAAACAAATAGCACCATGAATAAATATCTCCACTTCTAAATCATCTGGTTTGTTTGCCATTAATTCTTTTATTTGGTCTTTATTCATTTCTCTTCCTAAAATTACTCTTTTAGCGCCATTGTCATACCAAAATTTGCTTGTATGGTAACTTATAACATTAGCTTGTGTGCTAATGTGAATATCTACATTTGGTGCGTATTCTTTTAAAATTTGTATTACTCCACCATCAGAGGCAATTATTCCATCTGGCTTTATTTCATTTAGTTTTTTAGCTACTTTTATAATCTCCTCATATTTTTCATCCCAAGCAAAAATATTCATAGCTACATATACTTTTTTTCCTATGCTATGTGCATATAATATAGTTTTTTCTACATCATCATCTTCTACGTCTACCCTTGTTCTTAAAGATAAACTTTTTGTACCCATATATACTGCATCTGCTCCATACAAAAAAGCTATTTTTGCTTTTTCAAAAGAACCTGCTGGAGCTAACAACTCTGGTTTTTTCATTTTCTTCACCTTTTCTATATAATTTTATCTACTATATTAGGAAATCTTCTTCCACCTTGATATAGCAAGTCCATCTCCTACCTCTAAAATTTCAGTTTCTAAATCAGGATTTCCTGTTGACTCTGCTATATATTCTCTTAAATTTCGTACTGCTGTACGCTGTTTGTGCTTGTTGTAATCACTCATTACATACCCTTTATATAAAATATTGTCTGCAAGTATCACTCCATTTTCATTTAGTAACCTTAAAGCCTCCTGCAAGAAAAATGGATATTTACCTTTTGCAGCATCTATAAATATTACATCATATTTTTCTGTTAAGGTTGGTAAAATTTCTACTGCATCACCTTGCAAAACATTTATACTTTTTTCTAATTTCATTTGTTTTATGTTTTCTATTGCTTCTTCTGCTCTTTGCTCATCTCTTTCTATTGTGTCTATTGTTCCTGAATTAACTAAATATTTAGAAAAGCATATTGCTGAATATCCTACTGCAGTACCTATTTCAAGTATTCTTTGAGGCTTTATTTCTATAAGTATTTTATCTACTACTTCTAATGTATCGTCCATTATAATTGGTATATGCTCATCTAAAGCCTTTTTCTTAATTATACTTAATTTTTCTTCATTTATATTTTTATCTTGCAATACTTTCACTATTATTACACCTCTATTTTTCATTACCCTCTACTAGATTTTTTTCTTTAGGTTCATTATCTTTTACTATATCAGCTAAAAATTGCTTTTCTTCACTATTCCAGTCATCAACTTGTGAATAAGCATATACTAAAAATAAAAATCCTTCTCTATCATAATATTTTTTGTACATTGTTAATCCCAATTTCATTGCCCTGCCTTTATTATGAAATTGTTCTAATTTTCTTGTTATCATAGTAACTTCATGCTTATCTAATTCACCGGCTTCAAATTTTCTTTGTACTTCGTCCATATATTTTTCTTGTTCTTGCCATTCTTTTTGCTGCTTTTCTTGCTTTTCTTTTTCATACAATTCTACATATTTTTTAGTATCAATTCTTTTTCTAAATTCTGCTATTCTATTTTCAATTGTTTTGTATGCCTTATCAGATTTATCTATAGTTTCCAAAATTTCATCAAGTTCTCCTATTGCAACTTCTTTTTCTTCTGTAAGCATATAATATAGTTCTGAAATAAATAAAGCAGACTGTATTTTATCAGGATATTTATATAATTTTTCTTTAACTTTTTCTATATTTCGTTTAGTTATTTTTCCATTTAAAAACTGCTTTTGTAAATAAGCCATATATTCTTCTTGTTCTGCAAGAGTATAGCCTTCTTCTTTATTTTCTAGCGCATAATCATTCTGACTTTTTTCTACATCAGAAATTTGATTTTTTCTTTGTATTATTCCACTCATTAAAGTAGCTTTTCTTTTTTTATCATAAAAATCCTTCATATTTTTAAATTTTTCATGATCTAATTTTTTCATATAAATTTCCTTTCTAAAGTACCCTATTTTTACCACAAAAAGGTCAAACTGTGTATCCAAAGAACATACAATTTTGACCTTTTTTATTTTTACCTTCTTGCTTCTCTTTCTCTTGTTTTTGTATCTAATATTTTCTTTCTTAAACGAATATTTTTTGGTGTTATTTCAACAAGTTCATCATCAGCGATGAATTCAATAGCTCTTTCCAATGACATTTGTAATGGTGGAACTAAACGAAGTGCATCGTCTGAACCTGAAGCTCTTGTATTAGTTAAGTGCTTTTCTTTACATACATTTATTGCTATATCTTCATTTCTAGAGTTTATACCAACAATCATTCCCTCATATACTTCTACACCTGCACCAATTAAAAGTTCTCCTCTTTCTTGTGCATTGTATAAACCATATGTTACAGATGTTCCTTGTTCCCATGCAACAAGTACACCTCTTGTTCTTGCTTGAATTTCACCTTTATATGGCTCATAACTATCAAATATAGAGTTCATAACTCCTTCGCCTTTTGTATCAGTTAAGAATTCTGACCTATAACCTATTAAACCTCTTGCTGGTATTTTAAATTCTATTTTTGTATGACCTAGTTCTGCAGGTTCCATGTTTACCATTTCACCCTTACGTCTTCCTATTTTTTCTATAACAGTTCCTATTGAGTCGTCTGGCACATTTACTACTAATATTTCCATTGGCTCACATTTTACGCCATCTATCTCTTTAAATATAACTTTTGGACGAGATACTAAAAGTTCAAAACCTTCTCTTCTCATTGTTTCTATTAATACTGATAAGTGAAGTTCCCCTCTTCCGCATACCTCAAAGCTATCTGCTTGGTCTGTTTCTTTTACACGTAAACTAACATTTCTTTCTAGCTCTTTAAATAATCTATCACGAATATGCCTTGATGTAATGAATTCTCCTTCTTTACCTGCAAAAGGTCCATTGTTTACGCTAAAAGTCATAGATACTGTTGGTTCATCTATATTTACAAATGGAATTTTTTCTGGATTATTTAAGTCGCATATTGTTTCACCTATATTTATATCTGTAATACCAGATAATGCTACTATGTCACCAGCTGTAGCTTCTTCTACTTCTATTCTTTTTAGCCCTTGATAAGTAAATAGTTTTGCCACTTTTCCTTGTGTATTTTTATCTTCCTTACATATTGCTACTGGCATTCCTGCTTTTATTTTTCCTCTTTCTATTCTACCTACAGCAATTCTTCCTAAATAATCATCATAATCTATGTTAGAAACTAGCATTTGGGCTGTTCCTTCTATTTCACAGTTTGGTGGTGTAATGCTATTTATTATTGTATCAAATATACAGTTTACATTGTCGCTTTCTTCTTCTAAAGACATTTTTGCTATTCCGTTTTTTGCTGAAGCATATATAATTGGAAAGTCTAATTGCTCATCAGTTGCATTTAATTCTATAAATAACTCTATTACTTGGTCTACCACTTTTGCTGGATTTGAGCCTGGTCTATCTATTTTATTTATTACTACTATTGGTTTTAAATTTAATGCTAATGACTTCTTTAAAACCTCTCTTGTTTGAGGCATTGGGCCTTCAAAAGCATCAACTAATAATAGTACTCCATCTACCATTTTTAAAACACGCTCTACCTCTCCACCAAAGTCTGCGTGACCTGGTGTATCTACTATATTTATTTTTACTCCATTATACATTACTGATGTATTTTTTGAAAGAATAGTTATTCCTCTTTCTTTCTCTAAATCGTTTGAATCCATTACCCTTTCTTGTACTTGTTCATTTTCTCTAAACACATGGCTTTGTTTTAATAAACAATCTACTAATGTTGTTTTACCATGGTCAACGTGTGCAATTATTGCAATATTTCTTATGTTTTCGTTTATCATTTTATGTTCCATTCCTTTCACTTTCAAACAGCAAATAGCTCTTTTGTAGCGTTTGAGTTATTCCTTTTTTCTAAATAATTTTAAGCATTTATATATTATTCTTCTTTATACTCATCTGAAGTACCTTCCAATTCTTTAATTGAAAGTTCTATTCTTTGTTTTTCTTTATCTACTTCTATTATTTTTGCATTTACATATTCGTTTTGTTTTAACACGTCTTCTGGTTTGGCTATTTTCTTTTCTGAAATTTGAGATATATGTACTAAACCTTCTATTGCTGGTTCTAACTCAACAAATACACCAAAAGGCATCATTTTAGCAACTTTAACTTTTACTACATCATTTACTTTATATTTTTCATCTATATTATCCCATGGATTAGGCCCCTTATTTGCATAAGAGAATTTTACTCTTTTATTTTCTTTATCTACTTCTAATACTTTTACTTGTATTTCTTGACCTTGCATTAATACATCTGATGGTTTTACATTTCTTACCCATGATATTTCTGAAACATGTAAAAGTCCTTGAACACCGTCAACATCAACGAATGCTCCGTATGAACTTAAACTTGCTACTTTACCTTTTACAGTTTGTCCAACTTGTATGTTGTTCCAAAAATTATCTTCTTTTTGTTTCTTTTCTTCATCTACAACACTTTTTATTGAGCCTATTACTTTTCTATCTTTTGGATTATATTCAATAACTCTAAAACTAACTTTTTTATTCTTATAGCTTTTTTTATCTTCATCTCTAGGTATAGCTGACAAAGAATATGGTATAAATATTCTTGTATTTGCCATTTCCACTATTAAGCCATTATCAGTTACTTCTGATACTTTAGATTGTATTATTTCATTATTTTTTATTTTATTTTCTAAGTCTCTTTTGTATTCTGCACTTTTAAGTTTTTTATATGATAATAAAACATTTCCTACACCGTCATTTTGTTTTAATACTTCTGCTGTTATTTCATCTCCAATTTTTACGCCTTCTAATAAATTTACATCATCTTCTGTATATTCTTCTTTTGGAATTATACCATCTGCCTTATAACCTATGTCTATAAAAATTTCCCCTTTAGATGTAATGCTTATTACTTTTCCAGTAACAACCTTGTCCAATTTTGCGTCTTTTAAACTCTCATTATACATTTCTTCAAATGACATTTCTTTTTCCATAATTTTAACCAATCCTTCTCTTTGGGCTAATACCCATATTTTTAGAAGTTGAATAATGTTTTTCAACTCCTATACAGACTTATTTATTATACAATAGTTTTTTATAATTTTCAATATAAATAAGCTTTTTTATTATATATTAATCTTTTATATTTGTCAACATAATTATATTATTCATTATATCTTCTGTAACAAATTCTAAATCTTGCTTTTCTTCTTCACTATCTGAATATTTTTTTCCTTTATATTTGCTGTAATCTAGCGGTTTTCCATAATTTACATATATTCTCTTAAAAGGCTTTTCTCCTCCAGATATTCCTACTGGAATAACCTTTGCACCAGACCTTACTGCAAAAAATGCTGCACCATCTTTTACCTTCTCGCCTTTTTCTAACCCTTTTCTAGTTCCCTCTGGGAATAGTGCAATACATCCACCATTTTTTAGAACTTTTAAAGATGCTTTTATTGTTCCTATATCCTTTGTATTTTTATTTACAAGAATTACATCAAATGCCCAACCTAAAACTGCTAAAAATTTACTTTTTGTTAGCTCTGCTTTTGCCAAAAATATTAGCCTTCTTTTAGCTGTTATCATAATTAATGGTGGATCTAAAAAGCTTTTGTGATTTCCACATACTATAATTGGCCCTTCTTTAGGTATATTTTCTCTTCCTATTACTTTCATTCTATATATTATTTTGCAATATGCATATAACGCTCCTTTTACTATTGCTCTTAATATAGCTTTTACCATTTCTTTCATTTTAAATTTATCCTCTCCATTGTTATATGGCATTTTAAGTGCCATATTAAACTTTTTATTTCATACCTCTTTTTTCCATAATTAGTGTAGCAACTTTTTCTTTAACCTGCTCTATACTTAAATTTGTTGTATCTATGTATGTTGCATCATCTGCTATTTTTAATGAACCTATTTCTTTATGTTTATCATTTTCATCTCTTATTTGTATATTTTTCAAAACCTCTTCATATGACATTTCTATACCTTTTTCTTGATTTTGAATATACCTTCTTTTTGCTCTTTCTTCTTCATCTGCATCTAAATAAATTTTTACATCTGCATTTGGAAATACATAAGTTGTTATATCTCTACCTTCCATAATAACATCTTTTCCTTTTGCTAAGTTTCTTTGTACTTCTACCATTTTTAGTCTAACTTCTACTATTGAAGACACTTGTGATACTATTTTTGTAACTTCTTTGCTTCTTATTTCTTTTGAAACATCTTCTCCATTTAATAAAATAACTAAATTGCCTTCTGGACCTAGTTCCATATTTATATTTATGTTATCTAATAATTTTATTATTTTATCCTTTTCTTCTACAGCCACATTATTTCTAATTGCTTGCAATGCAACACATCTATAAGTTGCTCCTGTATCTATATTTACAAGCCCCATTTCTTTTGAAATTAAATCTGTTACTGTTCCTTTTCCTGTACCTGCTGGTCCATCTATTGCAACTACAAATGACATTTTATTTTCCCCCTTAATTTTATTCTTTTATTTTTAATAACTTATTTTTTATTCTCAATTATTTTTTTGGCATTTCTATTGTTTTTGCTATTACTGTTATTTTTTGAAGATTCATTGTTGTTAATTTTTCTATTTCTTTTACACATTTTTCTTTAAAATCATTAAGTTCCGAAAATAAATTGTAGCCATATACTATAGATACTTCTATATAAATTGAAGGTCCTTCTCCATAATTTTCTACCCTAGTTTTTAATATTTTTGATATTGCATCTGTTTTTTTAGCCAAATATTCTATTATTTGCCTAAATACAGTATCTGATATTGTAAAATTTCCCAAATAACTAAAAGTAGGCCTTATTATTGATTTTTCTGATATATATGGTTTTTTTCCACTACCTTTTGACTTGAAAATTTGTAATGGATCTAAAATATAACCTGAAAAGTCTTTTTTTATTTCAAAAGTAGGAACTGGTATTACATGTTTTCCTTGTGTAACTCTTATATTTCTTGCAGTTTCCATTTCATTTTCAGTAGCTACATCTTGAATATATATTGTTTTTTCAATATCTGGCAGTCCTAAATTTTTAGCAATTTTTTGTACCATTCCGTCAGAAGTACCTAATATTAGTATTGAATCTGGCTTATATTTTTTTATAGCTTTTATCATCTTTTTTCTTTCTTTTTCATCTATAAAAATTGCATGCTTTACAGTTTCTATTTTAGTTGGTGCTTTTTTGGCAGATTCTCCTGCTACTACTTCATTTTCGTTTACTAAAAGCCCATCATCAATTATATATGAAATGTTATTTTCTCCTGCGACCATCTGAGCTCTATAACTTTTTCCTGTACCAGATGGCCCAACAAAAGCTAAAACTCTTATCTTATCCATATCTTCTCCTTTTTTTAGAGTAATATAACTTATGGTATTATATCATTTATATATTAAAAAGTCCATTTTTATTAATAAAAAACACAAACTTTTTATTTTGCAAAAAAATGCACCTCATTTAGTTATGCCTTACTATGACATACTAAAATGAGATGCGTTTCATTATTTTCATATTACAAATTTATAGTTATATTTTTGGGCTCAATATCTAACTTTTTATATGTAACACCACATTCGTCGAATAACCTTCTTGATGCAATATTATTTTCAGAATTTGCATATTTATCTGATAAATATACAACTTGCTTTATACCTGATTGAATAATTATTTTTGCACATTCATTACATGGGAATAAATCAACAAATATTTTAGAATCTTCTAAATCTTTTTTACTTCCTCTAAAGTTTAGAATTGCATTCATTTCTGCATGGCACACGTATGGATACTTTGTTTCTAAATTTTCCCCTTGCCTTGCCCATGGGAATTTTTCATCATCAAACCCATTTGGTGCACCATTATAACCTATTGATAATATTCTATTATCATTACTTACTATGCAAGCTCCTACCTGTGTAGATGGATCTTTACTTCTCATGGCAGATAATTTTGCTATTGCCATAAAGTATTCGTCCCAGCCAATGTAATCTTTTCTCTTTTTGTTAACGTCCATTTGCCATCCTCCTTTTACATTTACTACTACATTTATTTGCTTCTTTTGTTCCCTATATTATTTTTTATTCTGCTGGTGTTGTTGGAGTTTGTTCTGTAGTTGTTCCTTCTTCTGAAGTTCCTTCGCTACCGCTTAAATCTATTGATGAACTTGCAGATTGATTGTTTTGTAATAATGCTCCATATTTTTCATTAATCCATGCATTTATATCAAATGGTGTAAATGTTTGTGGCTCTCCATAGTCTATTCCATAAGTTTCTACAGATATACTTGTTATTACTGGTGGATCAACTGGCTTGTCTGCTCCTTCAGCATTTTCTTCTCTAGTTACAACTTCTACATTAGCTATTTTATCTACTATATCTAAACCTTCTACTACTTTTCCAAAACCTGCATATAAACCACTTATGTCTGTGTTATCTGCATTCATTATAAAAAATTGTGCTGAACCTGAATTATAACCATTTCTCATTATAGTAAGATATTCATTATAATCTTCAGCCATAGAGGCAGTATCACTAAAGTTTTGTCTAGCCATTGCAATTACACCTTTTCTAAGGTTTATACCATTTTCTACATCATTTGCAATAAACTCACCTTTTATAGTGTACTCATCTGTTCCTCCGCCATCTCTTAAATCATCTAAAGTTGCATTTCCTGTTCCATCACCATTTTTAGAACCACCTTGTATCATAAAATCTGGTACAGTCCTATGGAATGTTTTTCCATTATAATAACCTCTATTTGCAAGCCTAATAAAGTTTGCAACTGTATCTGGTGCTTCTTCTGGATATAACTCTACCTTTATTGTTCCAAAATTTGCTATTTCGATTGTAGCTAATGGGTTTGGTATATTTCTAGTTAATTTTTTATAAACTCCATAACCTACATATCCTATAGCACCTATTGTTAAAATTGCTATTAATACTAAAATTATTGTTTTTAATACTCCATTTCCTTTTTTCACTTTTATTCCTCCTTGTAAATTCTTAACGAATATTTTATATATTTATAAGATTTATCATAAAACCTTACATTTTTCAATAAGCATTATTATAATATTAAATTATCAAAAACAAATTGTTCTTGCATTCTTTTTAATGCTTGTTTAATGCTTTTAGCTCTTACTTCACCTATTCCATCAACATCATCTAAATCTGGAATGTCAGCAATTAATATATGTTGGAATGATTTAAAGGTTTTTATTAAATTATCTACTATGTTACTTGGCATTCTTGGTATTTTATTTAAAATTCTGTATCCTCTTGTAAATACGCCTACTTCATCATAATTGTCAAAATCTTCATATCCTAAAATTCTTCCTATTATTTGAGGCTTCATTAAGTCTTCTCTTGATAAGGATTCAATTTCTTTTAATACCTTTTCTGAACTTCTTTTCTTACCAGGTGCTATGTAGTCTTTTACTATTAATAATTCTTCCTTTTCTAGTCCCCCAACTAGTTCATCTAATTGCATTTGAAGAAGTCTACCTTCTTCTCCCAACTCATAAATGGACTTTTGGACTTCGTCCACTACTTTCATAACCATTTCTGCTCTTTGTATTGCTGTTACTACATTTTCTAAAGTTGCTATATCATTAAATTCATATTCATTTAATAAACTTAATTTGCTATCAAATACTTTCTTATATTTTTCAACTGTTTGTAAAGCTTGATTTGCTTTTGTAACAACCTTACTTGTGTCTTCTAAAACATAGCTTGCATACCCCTTAAATACTGTTATTATGTTTCTTCTTTGAGAAATACTTATTACTATTTCTCCAGTTTGTTTTGCTGTACGTTCTGCTGTTCTATGCCTCGTTCCTGTTTCTGTTGAAGTTATATCTGATGATGGTATTAGTTGAGCATTTGCATATAGAATTTTTTTAAAGTCTGCACTTAATATTATAGCTCCATCCATTTTTGCTAGTTCGTATAATCTCGATGGAGTATAATCCACATCTATTTTAAACCCTCCGTCTACTATATCTAACACTTCTTTTGTATCTCCTATAACAATTAACGCACCTGTTTTTGCTTTTAATATATTTTCTAAACCGTTTCTTATTGGAGTTCCTGGTGCAATTAATTTTAATACTTCTGTGATAGAATCGTCTTTACCTAGCATCTTTTTCACTCCTCTATCTTCAATATAGTTTTATAAGTATAAATTACTTTACAGTTACAATAGTTTGAATGCTCTATTTCAATATTTTTAGTGCATCTTCTATATTCCTAGCCCCTATTATATCTAATTTATACTTATCTTTCAATAGTTTTTTGTTATTTTCTGGAATTATACATTTTTTAAATCCTAATTTTTCTGCTTCTTTTAATCTTTTATCTATCATATTAACCGTTCTTATTTCGCCTGTTAAGCCTACTTCGCCTATTGCAACTAAATCTTTTGGTATACTTATATTTCTATAACTTGATGCCACTGCTAAAATAATTCCCAAATCTATTGCAGGCTCTGCAATTTTTATTCCACTTACTACATTTAAATATACATCTTGTGATGATAAATGTAATCCTCCCATTTTTTCTAAAACAGCCATAAGCAAAGTTAGCCTATTATAATCTATACCATTTGCTGTTCTTCTTGCCATTCCAAATATTGATGGTGTTGTTAATGCCTGAAATTCCACAAGTAGTGGTCTTGTTCCTTCCATGCTTGCCACTATAACTGACCCTGCTGGATCTCCTTCTCTTTCAGAAATAAGTATTGAAGATGGGTTTGTAATTTCCACCATTCCTTCATTCTGCATTTCAAACATACCAACTTCATTAGTAGAACCAAATCTATTTTTTACGCCCCTTAAAACTCTATATGAAAAATATCTTTCTCCTTCTAGATATAAAACTGTATCCACCATATGCTCTAAAACTCTTGGTCCTGCTATATTTCCTTCCTTTGTAACATGTCCTATTATAATTGTGGTAATCCCTTGTGATTTACATATTTTCATTATTCTTGCTGTTATTTCTCTAACTTGACTTACAGTTCCCGGAGCAGAAGTTATTTCATCACTATACATAGTTTGAATTGAATCTATTATTACAAGTTTAGGATTTATTTCAGATATTGATTCTGAAATAATATCTATATCTGTTTCTCCCAAAAACAAAATATCATCATTTTTTATATTTAATCTATCTGCTCTAATTTTTATTTGCTCCGCAGACTCCTCTCCAGACACATACAAAACCTTACCCTCTCCCGGTATTTTATTGCATATTTGAAGTATTAAAGTAGACTTACCTATACCTGGTTCTCCACCTAAAAGTACTAAAGAGCCTTTTACTATTCCACCGCCTAAAACTCTATCTAACTCTCCAATTCCAGTTTGTATTCTTACTGCTTCTTTTCCTTCTACATCTGTTAAAACTCTTGGTTTATTAATTCTTTCCTTTTTATTTGCACTACCATATGTACCGCTTTCTTTAGCAATTTTTTCTTCATAAAAAGTATTCCATTCATTACAAGCTGGGCACTTTCCTAGCCACTTTGCTGATTCATAGCCACAACTGCTACATACAAATACTGTTTTTGCCTTTGCCATATTGCCTCCTTTCTTCCCTTCGCAATTGGGGACTGTCCCCAATTGCGACAACTGGGTCAATTTGTACCACCCTTTGTAATATCCTCTATTTAATACTACCCAATAACTTTCTGTTAAGTCCAGTAACTCTGGATAACTGGCTTATTGATATATAAGGTATTTTTATAATATCTTTTAATAATTCTTTAATAATCTTATTATTATACCTTTGTATATTTTGTATATTATCAAACCCAAACTTTTCTTTTAATGCTTCTTTTAATTGTTCATCTGTTAATTTATTTTGCAACTCATATACAATTTCATCTGAAATTTTATTTTCTTCATTTATTTCATGGAATTGTTTAAACTTTTGCAAAGCCAATTTTTTATTTTCATCTAGCATGCTAAAGAAAACATCTATATCTACTAATGAACAATCTCCTTTTATATAATCCTTATAACTACTCCATTTATATTCTTCTTTTTTACTTAAAAATGCTTTTTCTGGATTTTTATGAATATATCGAATTGCATTTTTAAAATAATCTTCATCTTCTATTATTTTATTAAAATATCGATCTTGAAATAAATGTCCAACTCTTTCGTATTTTTTATTAAAATATTTCGCGTACCTTGTTTGTATACTATTCATTATAATTGAAATATTTCCATCTTTATCATATATTTGCATATGTACATGATTTGGCATTAAAACATAAGCATATAGTTCAAAATGATATTTATCCTTTGTATTTTTTATTTGTTCTAAAAATTTTTCTTTGTCTTGCTTATCTAGAAATATCTCTTGTTTATTAACTCCACGTATAATAACGTGATTTATTCTTTTGGGGCCAAATCTTCTTAATATTCTAGGCATAATATTACCTCTCCTTTTTTATTTGATTTCCCCCATGTTAGTTTTTATATCATATTTTTATTAATAATACCATATATATTGATAAATTTTCACACATTTTTCATATAATTATATATAATCCATGTTATATGATGTATTTATATTTTCATATCTCTTAATTTTCATACTACCAAATATCAGAGGATAAAGTATTTTTATACTCTATCCCCTTTAAAAAATAAATTCATAAAATAAATTTATATCTTAAATAAGACTAATAACTTTTTTAATCTTTACCAACCCTGTCCCAAATTGTCCCATTCGTCTCAGTTGGGGACAGTCCCCAATTGGGACAATGTGATAACATACATTGCATGTGACCAACCTAAACCTATTACCCATTTAGACTGCATTGTACTATTGTCTATTTGTTCTGCTAAAAATCCATGTTTTGTAGCTGTGTTTGTAACGAAATCTATACATTTTTGTGCTTCTTCTCTATTTCCTACTCTTAAATAATATATTGCCATCCATAAAGTGGCTATTGGCCATGGATTTTTTCCTCCTAAATATGAATCATTTTCATACCTTAAGTATCCACCTGTATATGTTCTTAATGTTAAATTTATTTTCTCTACCGTGTTTTTTATTTCTTTATCATTTAAGTCCATCATTTTAAATGGAACCACTGTAGCTAAAACGCTTACATCTGAATAGTTATCTTTATTATTTCTTTTTAATGTTGCAGATTCTTTATCACATAAATTTCCTAAACAATATTGTTTTATATCTTTAGCGTATTTCTGCATCTCATCTATTTTTTCATCTTTTTCTAATTTCTTATAAATTCTAGCCATATAATCAAATGCAGAATATATTGCAGACATTGAATATAAATGTACACCTTCATAATTTTCCCATAAATCATAGCTTTCATGTTTTGAGAAAAAATCTTCCTGCTTTTTATCTTTTAAATTATTTTTATCTTCGCTCTTTTCATTATTTTTTCCATATACCACATTGTCTATATATTTCTTTAAGGCTTCTATTGCTTTTTCACACATTTCCACCGTATCTTTTAAAAATTCCAAATTTCTTGTACGAATATAATGCTCATATACGCCATATATTATACTTGCAGTTTCATCTATTTGATAACCCCAACAAGGTGCTAATTTACAGTCTGTGTAAAAACGTTGTTCCCACATTCCATTATCACTTTGTGTATTTTTACTAAATATTTTATAAAACTTTTCTACTTCTTTATTCATATTAAGAAGTTCTAATGCTCTATTTATAAATACAGCATCTCTTGGCCAGCAATATGAATATCTTCCACTTTTATCTTTTTTTTCATCAACTTCTAATGCCGCAGATATTCCACCAGTTTTACTATTTAATAATAATGGAAATAATAAAATGCTCCTTACATATATTTTCTTCATATCTTCTGTTATTTCTTTTATATTTGAATCATCTAATAATTTAAGTCCATCATGGTCTTTTACATATTTTCTCCAATATTTCTTGGTTTGTTCTAATTCTGTATTTACATTCATTTCTCTTATTTTATTAACATTTTTTTCTATATCATCAAATCTAAAAAATCTATCTCTGTTGCTGTTTATGTATATAAATAATTCAAATTCTTTTGTTTGCCCTGGTTCAAATTTTCCTAAATCAAAACTAACTGCAGAATCATTTTGCATTGCTACAAAATCTTTATCTTCTAAAACTCCACTTTTTATTTCTTGCTCACTATTGTTTAATTTATATGATAGTATTGGGGTTTTAGAAAATATACAAAATGTGTAGTTATGACTATATTGCATAAATATATTATCATCTATTTTGGTTCCAACCATATTGTTAAAACTTGAAAGTAACTTTGAATACACTAAAAAATTAATATTTAAATCTATTGAATTGTTATTTGTAAGTATATATTTTTTTATTATTACATCTTGCTTTACAGATACAAAATCTGTTTGCAAAATGTCTAATTTGAAGTAAGTATTCTCTATTCTAGTATTTAATACATTTGTATTTTCTGAATAATATTGGTCATATATATTATTGATATCATCATGAAGATATATGTTGTTAGAGTCATTAACTTTTACTCCTGTATAAAAAGTGTCTACAAATTGTCTACAATCTCTAGTTGGGTAAAATAATCTTAAAAGCTCACCTTTTTTACTAAAACTTATAACTATATCATCATTCCCTATTATTGCTTCATTTAAATACTTATTATTCATTTGCTAGATTCCTCCACAATTTTTACTATTTGCTGTTCTAATTCTTTAATTCTATTGTTTAACGTTACAATTTTATCATCTCTAACATCCTCGCCTAACATTTCTTCTTGTACTATTGTAGACATATCTTCTAATTCTTCTTTTAAAGTCTGAATTCTTCCTAATACTTCTAATCTTATATATTGTTCTTCTCTTACTTTTGCTTCTTTTATTCTTCCTAATCTATTTACTTGTTCTTCTAGCTCATATTGCTCACCATATTCTGGTATTATTACTGGAATTCCTGTTGAACCTTGGATTTTTTGTTTTAATATTATTTGACCTTCTGGTTCGCCATGTACTAAAAATATTGTTTTTGGCTTACTTATAAATGAATACACAAAATTCATAAGCCATTCTTGGTCTGCGTGTCCTGAATAGCCTTCTATATATTCTATTCTAGCATTTACTGAAAGCTCATCGCCAAATATTTTTACTGTTTTAGCACCATCTACAATTTTTCTACCTAAAGTTCCTGGAGCTTGGTAGCCAACAAATAATATTGTACTATTAGGATCCCAAATATGATGTTTTAAATGATGTTTTATTCTTCCTACCTCACACATACCACTTGCAGATATTATTATCGATGGCTCATTACTTTCATTTAATGCTCTAGACTCATCTGCTGTTCTTGTAAACTCTAACCCTCTAAATTCAAGTGGATTATCGCCACTATTTATTAATTCTTGAGTTTCTTCATCAAATAAATCTTGATTCTCTTTAAATATTTCTGTTGCAGAAATTGCAAGAGGACTATCTACATATACCTTTGTTTGCATTATTTTTTCGTATTTTTTATTAAACTCCTCATCATGTTTTTTATCTTTTAATGAATTTATTTCATATAAAATTTCTTGTGTTCTTCCTACTGCAAATGATGGTATAACTACTGTTCCGCCTTTTTCCAATGTTTCGTATACAATGTCTAAAAACATTTCAGCTTTATTTTCATTTCTCATATGTAATCTACCACCATATGTTGATTCCATTACTAAGTAATCTGCATCATCTATCATTGTTGGTGAAGATAAAAGTGGTATATCATTATTTCCTAAATCACCTGTAAATACAGCTTTTGTTCTTTTTCCGTTTTCATCTGCCCAAACTTCTATTATGCTTGAACCTAACATGTGCCCTGCATCATTAAAACGAACATGTATATTTTCGTCTATATCCACTATTTCATCATATTTTACTGGTTCAAATATTTCCAATGATTTTAATGCTTCTTCAGCAGTATATAATGGTGGTATTGGATCTAACCCTTTACGTATTCTTTTTTTATTTTTCCATTGAATTTCCATTTCTTGAATGTGTCCACTATCTGGTAACATTATTGAACATAAGTCGCATGTAGCTTTTGTTGCATAAATTTTTCCTCTAAACCCTTCATTATACAATTTAGGAATTCTTCCTGAATGGTCTATATGCGCATGGGTAAGTAACATGAAGTCTATTTCATTTACATCAAATGCAAATGGAGCTGAATTTTCCCATTCATTTTCTGCTTCTCCTTGATACATACCACAATCTACAATAAATTTTTTACCTGAAGCTTCCACTAAAAAGTTAGAGCCTGTTACAGTTTTGGTTGCACCTAAAAAAGTAATTTTCATAATTTATATTTTCCTTTCCTTGGTTTTTATATGAATTTTTATTATTAAATTTTCCTTTGTTTTTATATGATTTTTAATTATTGAAATTTCCTTTGTTTATCTAATCCATAATTTTATTTTTTTCTTTAATTTCACTATTAATTCTGTTTCTTCTTTTATTTCTATTTGTACTGTTTTATCGTGTATATTGCCATCGTACATTTCAACCAACAATATTCCTTCTTCATATTTTAAAACTATTATTATATTTTGTAGTTTCATTATTCTAGACTCAAATATATTTTTTAGTATTTCGTTATTTATATTTTCATTTTCACTAAATTTTGTTAATATTTTCATCTCACAAGCTTTTTCTATAATAAGATTTTCAGTTTCTTCTAACTCTAATTCATATATTTTAGTTTCTTGCATTTTTTCTGGCAATAATTTGAAATATCTTAATTCATAAATTAGCTTTTCTATTTCTTCCCTTTTAGTTGCATTTTCTATTCTTATTTTAAAGCATTTTAAAAATACTTTTTTTAGCTCTGCTAATTTTTCTCTTTCATTTTTAGCTTTATTTTGCTTTTCTTTATCCAATTTTAAATCTTCGTAAAATTGAATTGCCTTTAACACTTTTTCTTTCTTTGCTAAAAATTCTTTTGGCTCTATTAATTTGTTTAATTTCTTTATCTCTTCCAAAAGGCCAGTTCTTTGTTTTTCAAGCATTATGCCTAAATGACTTACACTGAAAATTTTATCTTTATTCTCTAATTTTTTATTTCTTTCTTCATATTCTTTTCTCAAAGCAAATTGATCATTTAATAATTTATCTATTTTTTTAATTTCTTTATTTATGTTCTTTTTCTTTAAAGAAATATCCTCTAAAAAGATTTTATTATTTTGCATTTTTTCTAACTTTTCTTTTTCTTCTAAATATTTCTTTATAATTGTTTCCTTATATTTTGGATTTTTATTAGCATATATAACAATAATATTTTCTATAAATATTTTCCAAAATTCTAAATATAACTCTTCACCAAATTCTTCTTTTAACTTTGTTTGCATAATTTCTATGTAGTCTATATCTTCTTCATCTTTAGTTTCACTTACAGTTAACCCAAAACTA
This sequence comes from uncultured Clostridia bacterium, assembly GCA_947626235.1. Taxonomy (GTDB): domain Bacteria; phylum Bacillota; class Clostridia; order TANB77; family CAG-508; genus UMGS1663. The sequence continues at coordinate 51,086 of CANQRI010000001.1, forward strand.
TTGTTATATTTACTTCTTAATATTTCATTATTTGGTATATATTCTTCATCATCACTTTCTTTAATATCATCTAATATTTCGTCCATAAATTCATTCTTATATAATATAAGTAAAATTTGAAATATTGTATTATAATTTATATTATCCATATCTTTTAATGGAGTGTCCCATGACCAACCATTAAAGTCCCTTATGGTTTCTACTTGATTCATTCTATTTCCTTGAATAAGCATTTCTTTTAAAGGTGCTTCTATTAGCTCATATTTTTTATCAAATGCTATTTCATTTTGTGATAGCTCTATTATTGCTTCAAGTAAAACATTTTCATTTTGTAATACTTTTATTGCACCGCTTTCTCTGTTTAATGTATACACTTTTTTATCTATATTTCTTATGAATTCAATAGAATGGCATTTTTCATCAATTATTCGTATTATTTTTTTCAAAAACTCTTTTTTAGTACATACATTAGTTTTTACTGTTATATAATCTTCATATGCATTTTCTATTTTATAAAACATGCTTAACAGAAGATTTTTTACATCTTCTGAAAAGTTTTTATTTTCTAAAATTCTTTCTAAAACATTATTATAATCTTTTAAATTTATTTTTGAAAAAATATCTTTTGACATTATTACCTCTCTTTTTCTTAAGTTTTATTTTATGATTCTTCTGTTGCAGATGGAGTTGTTGCCATTTTTAATTCTGCTAACCTTTCTTTTGTAAGTAATACTTCTCTTGGTTTACTTCCCTGATATCCTGAAATAACTCCTCTTTCTTCCATTTGGTCTATTATTCTTCCTGCTCTTGCATAACCAACTTTAAATCTTCTTTGTATAAATGATGTTGATGCTTGCCCTGTTTCAACTACAACATCTATTGCCTCCATTAATAATGGATCTGTATCATCTCCATCTTCTGCTTCACTATCCATTTCTCTATCTGTTTTACTTGAATTTTCTATACTATCAATAATGTCTTCACTATATTTTGCCTCTCCATTTGCTTTCAAGAAATCTACTATTTTTTCAACTTCTGAATCTGATACAAATGCACCCTGTATTCTTACTGGTTTTGGTGCACCTGATGGATAGAATAACATATCTCCTTTTCCAAGTAATTTTTCAGCTCCTACCATATCTAATATTGTTCTTGAATCTACTTGTGATGATACTGCGAATGCTATTCTTGAAGGTATATTTGCTTTAATTATACCTGTAATAACATCAACAGATGGCCTTTG
>CANQRI010000002.1 GCA_947626235.1 uncultured Clostridia bacterium
CCATCTTGTAATACATACCAATCTCTATTCAATTCTGCATTGAAATTAAAGTTTGATGGTATATAATCTATTATTTTCTTAGCATATCCTGCAATGGCACCTTCGTTTACTATTGATATTTTGTATTCAACTGCTATTGTTGTTTCTTCTAAATATGCTGCTGTTAAATCTCTTTTTGCAAACTTATTATTGTAATCATATTTTGCTGTACCTGTTTGATTTTGAACTGTTATGCTTGCTACTGTTTTATCTAGTTTTAAATCGAATTTTTTATCTTCTACTAAACCTGCATCTACGTTGTATGCATTAGCTGTTGTTACTGTTACTCTTTCAGTTAAACCAGCTAACCTTTCTTCTCCGTATAATGTTATTTTACTATCTATAATATCTGAATTTACTATATCGTCTATTCCTTCTTTTCTATATTCTGTACCACTATAGTTTGCTACATCGTATAAGAATATAACTGAATAATCTCCTTGTGGTAACAATCTAAATTCATAATTTCCGTTTTCATCAGTAGTTTTAGTTATTGCATTTCCTGCTGCATTTATTACTAAGTTTCCTGTTTTATAACTATATAACATTACTTGTACACCTTTAACCCTAGGTTCATTTTCGTCTTTCTTGCCATTTTCGTCTGTATCTATCCATACTTGACCTTGTATTTTTCTTAACCTTACATTGTTTGGATCGTTTGGATCATATGGATTGTCTGGATCGTATGGAATGTCTGAATTATTTGGGTCATTTGGATCATTTGGATTGCTTGGGTTGTTTGGATTATTTGGATTGTTTGGGTTATTTGGGTTATTTGGGTTATTTGGATTGTTTGGATTATTTGGATTGTTTGGGTTATTTGGATTGTTTGGATCGTTTGGATCACCTGAACCTCCTGAACCACCCATTGTTCCTGGTACTATTGTATGTTTTAATTTATTAGTATATATTTCTCCTATATTTGTACTATATATTATAAATTGAAGTTCTACTGGTATTGAAGTTACTCCATTTTCTAGTTCATCTGCCCTTAATGTTAATTCGTATTTAAGTGATGTTCCTACTGGTAAATTTGCTGTAAGTTGAATGTCCTTTGTTTCTCCTCCTCCTATTTCTGATTCATTATCATCTATTATATATTTTGCAGAAACATATGATAATCCATTTGGAAGTGTTGCTATAACTGAAACATTTTGTAAACTTTGTGTTCCTGTATTTTGTATTTCTAATAAATATGTTATATATTCTCCTTCTTCTATTTCACCTTCTGGAATATCTGAAGTTAATGTTGCTTTTAATTCTGCTTTTTTAATATCTGCTTTATTTACTGTTTCATTACTTATCATACTTCTTAAGTCACCGTTTGCTGTTTCAAATGACATTCTCATTGAATTTCTAATTTCACTTAATCCATAATTTGTTTGACTTAAGTCTACTGTTAAATATACTTCTACTTTTTGATTTACATCTAATGTTGGAATTGTGTATGTGATTTCTTTTGTTTGTTGATTATATTGACCTTGAGTTTTTACCATGTCTAAAACATAATATGCTTCATTAAATATTGTGTTTGCTGGTAATAAGTCTTTTACTACAAGGTTAGTTATTTTCTCATTTATATTTTGTACTGTAAGTCTATATGTTAATTTACTATTTCTATCTAATGTTTTACTTGCACCTGGCGTTGTTATTAAAGATGTTTCCAAAAATCCTTTTAATACATTATTTGTAAGCTCATTTTCTGATTGAGCTACTGCATCTAAATTAAATGCTGTTGCATGTGCTGTTGCTTTTAATGTTACTGATTGATCTCCTAAATAATGTCCGTTTTCATCTTCTATTGCTGGTATTTTATTAACTCTTACTTCAAATTCAAAACTACTACTATTTCCTGGTTCTATATTTCCAAGTAATTCAGATACTTGTGTTTTTGTTTCATCTGGTTCATATGTATCTTCATTTGAATCTTCTACAGCTGCTTTATATTTTATGTATGTTGTTCCTTCTGGTATATCTGCTCCCGCTACAACGCCTTCTATTTTTGCTTTTCCTATATTAGTTACTTTTACAGTATATTTTATAATTTGTCCTTCATATACGTCTATGTTATTTCCTACATTTGATTGCATTTCTACTTTTAATTCTGGACCTTCACCAGTTGTAACTTCTGCAAGTGGTGCTACTAATTTTTCTTGTGCATTAGATATTAGCGCTATTTCAGAATTTACTACATTATTATAATATACAGCATAGTTTGTATAACCATAGTTGTTACGACTTAATGAACTTGGTATTTCTACATTATATTTTAATGATATTATTGTTCCTATTTCCATTTGGTAGTTATTTAATACTACTAAATATGATTTTGCTTTTGATAAGTCTTGCATTTGTGTAGTCCATTTATTTGACTCATCTTCTAAATTATTTGTAGCTGATGCATTTTCAGAATAGTATATTGTTACATTGCTACTTTCTATTCCTTCTACTGAAATTTCTGATTTTAATGTTGCATCAAATGTTGAACCTAAATCTTCACCTGTTTGTAGGTTTGCATTTCCTTTTGATATTATTCTTCCTAATATATTTACATTATTTATTGGTGTTGTTCCATTGTTTATAATTGTATTTTCTACTGTTGCAAGTTTTGTTTGTGCAGAAAGTACATCTAATGCTCCTTTTTTACCTTCTCCACTTATTAATAATAATTTTTCATTTTGATTATTGTAGTTTGAAATACTATTTGCTGCTACTAACCCAACTGGTGCTACAAATTTTACTGGAGTTTGCGCTACTCCTTTTCCTTCTTCTACTGCTTCGAATACATTGCTATTTGCATTTTGTACATACATTTTTAATTGTGACTCTATTGTTGGTGTTAATTGCTTTGTTGCAATATTTACATTTGCTATTATGTTTGCACCTCTTGCTACTAAACCTAAGTCATATTTTGTTTGTTCTCCTGATAATATTACTCTTAATGTTCTTGGTGCTATTACTTCATAACTTTCTATTTTTAATTCATCGTTAAATTTTAATTCTACACTATTTACAGTTATATTTTCTACATATTCTGGTAATACAAATTCTATTACTGGGTTTGTGTATAGTGCATAATTTTCGTTTGATGTATCTAATATTGCTCTTAATTCTATTCCTTCATTTTCTACTACTGTTGATAATACTTCTGTATTTAGTTGAACTTCGATTTTTGATACTGGTTCTACTAATAAAGTACTTGATGTTATTTCTTGAGATATAATGCTCATTTGCTCTTTTATTGTTTCTACTGCTACATTTGATTTTATTGCTTTATAGTTTTCTACTTGTGCTAAATTTACATCTGATTTTATTGCTTTATTTATATGTATAGTAATTGTTCCTTCTTTTTGTGGTTTTGATGTTTTTATAGTTAATTGGTCTATAGACATATCTGCTAAATCTACTAATATATTTCCATTATCGTCTACTTCTGTTTCTTTTCCTATTATTGATATTGGATTTCCATCTACTGTTTCTATTGTTATTGTTCCGTCTTCACCAAGTATGTCTATATAACTTTCTCTATTTATATATAAACTTTTTATGTATGTTGTACTTTCTGAAAGATATTCTTGATCATCTACAAATATGTATGAATCTGGTTTTACACTTATGTTTAATTCATCTACTAAATCTACATAACTTATATTTATTGATACTTGTTGTTTATATTCTGTTTCTTTTCTATTTTCTTCTGAAGATTTTTTGTTTGAATATAGAAAAGCTTTACTTAAACTTTCTGTTCCTGTTACTTCTGCTAATACTATGTCGTTTAGTTTTTCTTTTAACTCGTTTTCTGCTTCTGGAACTTCTGCCTCTATTGTTTTTTGCTCGTTTCCATATACTTGCATTTCTGCTTTTGCTGAAGTTGTTACTTTTATACCTTCTTCTGCTAGTTCGTTTAATTCTTCTGAATTAAATACAGCTGTAATAATGTATTCGTCTTGAACTTGTTTTTTCCATGATACTGTTCCATCTTCTTTTACATTATTTTCTGTTACTATTTCTAGCATTCCAGTTTCTTCATTATATGTATATTCTTCTTCACTTAAAGTTTTTGACATACCATTTGTTGCAAGTGTATTTGCCATTATTTTTATTTGTGATGGCATGTTTCCATTTATAGTTGGTACTAAAACTTCTACTTTGGTTTGTTTTAATGGTAATTTATTTTCTTTTATTGATGCTTTGACTACTGTTTGTAATAAAACTCCTTGTTGATTTCCAACTTTATATGGTACATATCTTGTTATTTCTTGTGAAATTTCGGATTCTGGTTCATCTTCCCAATTTAGTTGTAGTTTTATTGTTTTATTTATTTTCTTTTCGTCACCTTTAGCATCTATGTATATACCAGTTAATTCTAAAGCATTTTCTTTTGCGAAACTGCTTAAATTTACATTTTCTTTTTGCTCAAAGCTAATTGGTAGTTCTAGAACCTGCTCTGAACCACTTTCTATATTGTTTAATTTAATTACATTTTCCTCTACAGACTGGCATATTGGATTTTCTACCCCTAACACGACAAAATTTGCAGATTCATCTGAAGAGCCTTTTATTTTAATTTGGCCTTCTTTTAAGTAACCTGCATTTTTTACATTTATTTTTGCATATATTAAATTACTTTCGCTTATTTTTTTACTTGCAGTGTGGGTTATGCTTTCACCCTCTTTAAAATATGCATCGAATTCAACATTACTATTGTTGGTTGAAGTGCCTTGCTTTTCTAATGCTGAATTTGTTGCATATACCTTACTTACATAAACTCCTATTACTTGCAAATAGCTAAATGCTATTGCTGTGATTAATAGTGTGGCTACCATTTTTTTCAAAGTTTTGTACATACAAATTCCTCCTATTTTTGGATTTTATCCTTATAATATATTATTATACACCCTGCTGTAGGAAATTTCAAGTTTTTTAAACATTTTATGTCAATTTTTTGGTATTTATTTCAAACTTTACAAAATATTTTCAAATTATGATTCTTTCCATGGCTTTTTGGTATTTTTTTATTAATTTTTATTTAATATAATATTTATTAATATAATTTTCTCATTTTTCTACATTTTTTTCAATACTCTTAAGCTTTACATTTTAGTATTTAAGCGGTTTTCATTTACGGATTGTCCTTTTTATAATATATTATTAAATTTTCATTACAATTATTAAATTTTTTTAATTTTTGTAACACTTTTTATTTTTTTTCATAATATATGGTAACTTTTCTATTGAAAGGATTAGTGATTATTTTGAGAGAAAATTTTAATTATTCTTCTAAAAATAATAATATGAACAATATCGATTTTGATAGTATTTTCAATAGTTTCAAGGAAAATAATCAAGATAATTTTTCATGCAATTTTAATGATAATTTTGATTCAAATGAAGAAAATAATTCTAATATTTTTGGAAATATTGACATTGGAACTATGATGAAAATGAAGTCTATTATAGATAAAATGAATAACTCAAAAAATGACCCTCGATCTAATTTGTTAAGATCTTTAAAACCTTATTTGAGTTCTAATAAAAGAAATCAAATTGATAAATATATTCAAATTTTCAATATTAGCAAGGCTTTTGAGGGATTTAATAACTTTGGTGGTGAAAATAATAATGATGTATAATTCCCCCCTTTTTAACTTTTTTAATTCTATGTTTGGTTTTCATAAAAATAGTGGTTTTCATTATGAAAAACCACCTTTTAATAATATCCGTATATCTTCCGAAGATTTACTTATCCTAGCAATTATATTTTTTTTATATAATGAAAATTGCACAGATACATATCTTTATTTTGCATTATTTATGCTACTTTTAAGCTAGTAAATATTAATTTTTAAAGTGACTAATTTTACTTTTTATTAGCATAGTTTTCTATGTTCTGCTATATATGCTATTCTATAACGATTTCACCTTCATCACCTATATATGCATATGTTTTCGTGCTTTGTACTGCCTCTTCTTCTGGATTTTTTTCTATTTCTTTTATAATGTTTGATATTCTTATTTGTGGACAATCTATTTGACTTGCCGCAATTATAGCTTCTCTGTTTCCCTTTGCTCCTGCATGTGCCAAACCTCTTAATGTACCTAATACTATTATGTTTTCTCCTGCTATTATTTCTGCTCCTCCATTTACATCCCCTATTACTACAATGCTTCCTTCATATTCTACTTTTTGCCCTGAACGTATAGAACCTTTTTGAAATTTTGTGTCTGATGATTTTATTTCTCTGCTAAATGCTCTCTTTATTCCATGTAATCCTAATGTTTTAGGACTTTCAAAATCTACTTTTACATCTAACATTTTATTTATTACTTTTTGTACTTCTTCCATTTCTGCATTGCTTAATACTTTTCCCGCTACTTGTATAGGCGTTTTTTCATCTTGATATAGTTCTTTTAAATCTTCTATTTTCTTTTCTAAACATTCTATTATCTCTTCTTGTGTTGCACCATCACTTAATTTTATTATTATAGTGTCCTTTTTTAAATTTATTGTTACACAATTTTTCATATTTTACTTCCTTCTTTCTGCTAAACTATTAAACTATTAGGGACGGGGTTAAATAGTTTAGTAAATAAATATTCATTTTTCAATTTTTGGATTATATTTTCAATATGCTAAACTATTTAACCCCGTCCCTAATAGTTTAATAGTTTAGCTAATCTTTTAGTTCAATCATTGGTATAGCTGTCATGTCTTCTGTGATTTTGTTTGCATTCATTCCAAAGTATTCTGCTATAATATCTCTTGCTACTTCTGCGGTATAACTTCCGTGTCCGCCGTTTTCTACCATTACTACTACTGCTATTTCAGGGTTGTCGAATGGCGCAAAACCAACAAACCATGCATTTGTTTTATTTCCCGCTTCTGCAGAACCTGTTTTTCCTCCAACTTCTATGTTGAAGCCTCTAAATACAGAGGCTGCTGTTCCTCCTGATTCTGTGGTAACACCTTTCATTCCTTCTTTTACAGCTTGTATTGTTTCTTGTTTAAATGGTAACTGCTCCATTTCGTCTCTTTGTCTGTTTAGCCTTTGGTCTACGAAATTTTGTATTTCTTGTTTTGGTACTTCGTTTCCGTTTGCATCTACTATTGATTTTATTATTGTTACATTTAAATTTTTTCCTCCATTGGCTATCATGCTTGTGTATTTTGCCATTTGTAATGTTGTAAAACTGTTATCTCCTTGACCTATGGCTGCAACTAATGTTAAACCGTCTGTCCATAAATTATGAAATAGTTCTGATGTTTCTTTGCTCGCTACATAACCTGCTTCTTCTCCTAATAGTTCTACTCCTGTTTTCTTTCCTAATCCTAAATAGTTTGCATATTTCTTTAAGTTGTCTATTCCTACTCTTCTTCCTGTTTCATAGAAGAAATAGTTGCATGAACGTACTATTGCTTGTGATACATTTAAGTATCCATGTCCACTTCTGTTCCAGCAATGTGGTGTGTAATCTTTGTAATACCTATATGTTCCAACATCATTTATTTTTTCTGTTGGAGTTATTGCTCCTGTTTCTAGGCCTGCTATTGCTGTTACCATTTTAAATGTTGAACCTGGAGATGATATTGATTGTATTGCTCTATTGAATAGTGGACTGTGTGCTGCTTCTGAATTGTATTCATCATATTTTGCCTGACTTATTCCATTTACAAATTGCCCCGGCTCGAAATCTGGATAACTTGCCATTGCTAGTACTTCCCCTGTGTTTACATTTAACACTACTGCTGAACCAGCATTTGCATCAAACCTTTCTGAAAAGCCATGATTTGCAATTTTGTTTATGTTTGCTTCTAGCGCATTTTCTGTAACTTGCTGAAGATTTGCATCTATTGTTAATATAACATCTGAACCTGCTATGGCTTCTTGTGATACATATTCGCTTGTTACCGTTCCATCAACTGCCATGTCTATTTGCTTTATTCCATTTTTTCCTTTTAAATATGGCTCAAATATATATTCTATACCTGTTCTTCCTATTATATCGTTTGGATCATATATATCTTCTTTTCCTTTTAGGTCATTTTCTTCTACTCTTCCTATATAGCCTAATATGTGTGATGCCAAACTTCCAGATGGATAATTTCTGGTTGGATTTATTGGAATACTTATTCCTGGGAATGAGTCGTTTTGCTCATTTAATTGTGCTAATGTGTTTTGACTTATATTTGTTGCTATTTGTACTGGCCTTGTGTTGCTATAACCATTTTTTGCTATTACATATCTTAATGTCATTATTTTTCGACATTCTTCGACATTTTCATTGTTTATTTGATATTTTTCTTTTAATATGTAGAAACATTCTTCTGCTGTTTTGCCTTGTTCTATATTGTTGTTTGTTTTCCATGTATTTTGACTTTCTTCACTTATTGTGAATGCAAATGGATTTATGGATATTGGTAAATCATCTTTATATTTGTCCCCATTTGCTTCTAATAACTGTGCAAATTTTAATAATGTCGAATTTAGGGTTTCCGTGTCGATTTTTGTCTTATACAATTCTACATCGACACCTGATATTGTACCTGCTAATATGTTTCCTGATTGATCCCTTATATTGCCTCTTTGAGCTTCTAATGTACTTTCTCTAGTAAGCCTTGTGTTTGATGTTTCTCTATATTCTTCACCATGCACTATTTGTAGGTTAAATAATTGAATTAATAGTATAGCCCCTGCTATATATATAATAGTAGCAACTATATTGTATCTTAATTTTATATTACTATTTTTTTTCAATTATACACCTCCTTTGGCCTTATTCGAAAAACTTCTAGCATTAACACATTTGCCTTGCTTGTAAAATTTTTAAAAGTACCTTGTTAATACCTTTTGACCTTTGAATATATCTTCTAATACATAGCCTGCCCTTTGCATTAAAGGATACACTATTATTGTTAATATTACGTTAAAGGCTACCTCTATTGCTAATATTTTAGCAAAATTTAATATTTCTATATTTATTGAAAATTGTGCCACATTAAAAATATATGAACCTATTTCATATATTGCTGTAACACCCGCTACCATTAGCATTACTGTTAGCCTACTATCCTTTGAGAAATTTTTGTCTAAATAGCCTCCTAAAAAGCCAACTGCACCTAACATAACTGTTGAAGCACCTATGTTTTTTCCAAGTATTACATCTAAAAATATACCTAATATTATTCCATATATAGTTCCTACTCTTTGACCTGCATACAAGCCTATAAATAATGCTAAAACTATAAATAAGTTGGGCTTTACTCCAGCTATTGTGAACCAATTAAAAAAATTGGCTTGTAATAAGAATATAATTATAAAAATTATAAAAATTACTACTATTGATAATGCTTTTTTCAATTTATTAGTATCCTTAAATATATTTAGGTTTTTGCGTAGGTTACCTATAAACCCTTCTCTTTTGCATTTTATAACGCTTAGTATCGTTTTGGTTTTATTGTGTTATTACTAATACTGTTTCCAATTTTGTAAAATCTACAGCTGTTTCTATTTTTGCATATCTATCTGGCTTATTCTGTGTATTGGTTACTTCCGTAATGGTTCCTATTAATATACCTTTTGGATATATTCCTCCCAAACCTGATGTTTCCACTGTATCTCCTTGAAGCACTGTAGCATCTGTTGGTATATATGTTGCTCTTAATGTTGATTCTTCTTCCAATGTACCTTTTGCTATTAAATTATCTCTTGTGCTTGTTATAGTACAGCTTATTGAACTTGACGTATCTACTATTGTTTGAACTTTCGCTGTTGTTTCTGTTACTGATATTATATGTCCAACCAATCCTTTTTCTGAAATTACTGGCATATTTACTTTTATTCCATCTTTTTCTCCTATATTTATTATTATAATATCACTATAATTTGTTATATCTCTATTTATTACATACCCAGGAACTGTAGTATATTGAGTATATTTATCTTTTAAATTTACATATTCTTTTAATGTCGAATTTTCTGCTTTTACTATTTCTAGTTCTCTTAATTCTTCTTCTAACTCACTATTACGTTTTTTCAAATCTATATTTTCGTCTTTAAGTTTGTTAATGTCTGTAAAAAAGCTATCATTCCCAGCAATACCATTTTTCAAGTATGTAAGCCCATTTTGAATAGGTATTATAAAATAACCTAACACACCTTCTAGCGATGATAGGTCATTCGATTTTATATTTGAAACTATGACTATAACAATTAATACTATAACCGTTATAATTACGCCTATTACTCCTCTTTTTTTAGATTTATGCATATTAAACATCTATTCCTTTCTAGCTTTTCTGTTAAGGCATATACTTTTTACTTCTGTAGTTTTTTATTAAGTCATATTTTATTCTTCTTAAGTTTTACTACTTTCTTTTTCTTGATGTTGTTAATACACTTCTTAATTTTTCTAAATCTTCTACTGTTTTTTGAGTTCCTTGTACCACACTTTCTAATGGGTTTTCTGTTATATATACTGGCATTCCTGTACATAAGCTAAGTAATTTGTCGAAATTTTGTATTAGAGCTCCTCCACCTGTTAAAATAATTCCCCTTTGAGCTATATCTGATGAAAGCTCTGGTGGAGTTTTTTCAATTGTTTGCTTTACACTTTCTACTATTTCCATTATTGAATCTTGTATTGCTGCTTGAATTTGTGATGAATACACTGTTATATTTTTTGGAAGACCTGTTGCTAAATCTATTCCTCTTACTTGCATTGATGTATCTGTTACTAAAGGCATTGCACACCCTAATGTCATTTTTATTTGTTCTGCTGTTGATTCACCTATTGCTAAATTTAATTCTTTCCTAATATAGTTTAAAATATCTTCATCTAGCTCATCTCCAGCTATTCTTATAGAGCCACTTACTACTATTCCACCTAATGATATAACTGCTACTTCTGTTGTTCCACCACCTATGTCTACTATTATATTTCCTGTTGGCTCTGCTACATCTATATTTGAACCGATTGCAGCCGCCATTGGTTCTTCTATTAAATATACCTCTTTTGCACCTGCTTGTAATACAGATTCCTCAACTGCCCTTTCTTCTACTTCTGTAATTCCTGATGGAACTCCCACAACTATTCTTGGTCTGGCTATTCTATATTTTTGACATACTTTTTTTATAAGCGTTTTTAGCATTAAACCCGTTGCCAAAAAATCTGCAATAACTCCATCTTTTAATGGTCTTATTGCTTTTATATCTGCTGGCGTTCTTCCTAACATTTCTTTTGCCTCATAACCTGTCGCCAAAATTTCCTCTGTTTTCGCATCTATTGCTATAACAGATGGCTCGTTTAATACTATACCCTTTCCTTTTATTGCTATTAATGTATTTGCTGTTCCTAAATCTATTCCTATGTCTCTATTTTTTACTGGTATTAAGTTCATTTGAGTTTCAGTCCTTTCTTGCTTTACTTAAAATTTTAAGTTACTTATTTTTTATTTTAAGTTGTCAATTGCCTTAATTAATTTATCAACTGTTTTTATTGACTATAGATTCTTTTTGCGATTTATTTTTCATAATATCAATTATGCTCTCGTACTTATTATCGCCAATTACTATGTGGTCAAGTAGTTGTATTCCCAAGACAAAAGCCACTTTCGAAATAGTTTGTGTCATTGCTATATCAGTTTTACTTGGTGTTGGATCTCCACTCGGGTGATTATGTACTAATATTATTTTAGATATTCCCATTTTTATTGGCTCTATAAGCACATCTTTTGGGTTGAGCACTGCCTGAGATGTTGTTCCCGTAGTAATATCGACAATTTTTTGCATTTCATTTTTTGAATTTAACATCACTAATTTTACAATTTCTCTTTTTTCATATTTCATTTCTTCCATTAGCAAGTTTGCTACATCTTTGGCAGTATTTATTTTTATATTTAACACATCTATCGGCCTTGACATTCTTTTTGCCAACTCACATACAGCTTTTAGTTGTATTGCTTTTACTCTACCTATCCCTTTTATTTTCATGAGCTCTTGTAAAGATATATCTTGTAAAAATCTTAAATTTTCACATTTCCCTGCGTTTTCTTCTTTTTTTAATGTTTCATTTTGTTTTTCTTTTTTTAAATTTCCATCATTTAAAGAAAGAATTCTTTGTGCTAAACTTATAGAAGTTTCTTCTTTTGTTCCTGTTTTTATTATTATTGCCAATAATTCTGAATTTGATAGCATATTTGCACCATACATTTCTAATTTTTCATATGGCCTTTCTGAATTTGGCAATTGCTTTATTTTCATTGACATACCTAAGTCCTTTCTTAGGCCCTGTTTTTTGAAATCCTCTTTCTTTATTATTTCTTTTGCTTTTATTTTAATTACTAAATTTTTCTATATACAAATATAGCAATAAGCACACCTATTATACTTGCTATGTTTATATGTACCATAAGCCCAAATGTTATTTCTATAATATTTAGATTTAAAACCACTGGGTTTGATAACCCAAAACTTTGACCATATGATAACCAATTTAAATAACTAACATCTTTTGTTAATTCTCCTAATAAACCTCCTATTACTAGCCCTGATAATATAAATAAAATTAATATCCATATATTTTTTTCTCTTGTTGCCATATTTATTACCTCTTTTCTTACGATTTTAACTTGTATTATTATATATTCTTTTTGCGTTTTTTTCAAGTTATTTCAGCATAATTTATTATATTTGAAATTATATTTCTTTCCTTTTGCTTTATATTATCTTTTATATTGCTCCAATATAAAAGTAACCTTACGGAAATAGTATTTTGCTGAAAATTGAAATGAACCCAATTTGTTAGACAAAAAAAGTTTAACAAGGAGGGTTCTTTTATGTTTGTATTTTATTTAAATAATAATTTACTTTGTATTTTTTATGCACTAGCAAGCTCTGCTTTTAGCTTTTCTATTTCTTCTTCTTTTAATTTTGTTACTTTTGCTATTTTATCTATTTCAATTTGTTCTTTTAACATTTCTTTGGCTACATATATAATTCCTTCTCTACTTCCTTCTAGTCTACCACGCCTTTCTCCACGTTCTTCTCCAAGCTTAATTCCACGTTTTTCTCCACGCTCTTCTCCAAGCTTAATTCCACGTTTTTCTCCACGCTCTTCTCCTCTTTTTTCGCCTCGTTTCTCACTTTCCTCAATTAATTTTCTTCTTTCTTCCATTAAATTCGTCATTAACATTCCTGCCATAGTATTTTCCTCCTTTTTCAATTTATTTAATAATATTTGAGTTTCTTCTTGTCCTATTATTGGTCTTAATATGTATTGTATAATCCTTCTTATTTTTTCTTTGTCTTTTTCCTCTTTTGTTGCGCCTATTACTCCTTCTAATGTTTCTATTAATTCTTCTTCTGTTTTGCATTTTTCTATTGCCATTGCCTTTTCTACCATACTTTCTCCATTTACTAATTCTTCTATTTTATAATCATGTATATCTACTAAATTATATATACTATTAGTTACTGCTGTTCCGTAATAAAATTCATTGTCTGATATCTTCTTATATTCTTTTTCTGCATTCCATTTTTCATTTCCTGTATATAACACTATTAGCACTACTTCTGGACATTTATATTTACTACTTTTTGCTTTTTCTTGATTCATTGCACTTCTCATTATTTCTACTGAATATTCTAACATTCTATATGGCATTAATGCATCTACATATGATTGATGCTCTATTAATATAAATGTATTTGTGTTTTTTATTTTATACACTATGTCTGATTCCCTATTTTTATATTCTTTCGTTATATAACTATTACTATATTTTTCTATGTCTCCACTTTTTAACTTCTTCTGACTTTTTAAAAATTTATTTATAAATTTTACTGCTTCTTCTTCATCTGATAATAAATCTCTAAATATTTTATCATGTGCATTATCTAATTTTTCGTCATAGTAATATTCTGCGCTATCTTCATGTACTTCAATTTTATTTCTTAAATTTATATACTGTAAACACATTTCATACGTTAATATTTTCATTTTCTTCCTCCTTTTATTATAATATTTTGCAATTTTTAAGTCAAACTTTATTTATAGGTATATATGTTGTATAAAACGATTCTGACGTCTTTCTTATGTTTTTTCTTTATATTTGGAATTTTTTTAGATTTTTTGATTTTAATTTGTTTCAACTTTTTGAATTTAGTTTGATTAAACCTTTTAGCCCGACATAATTGTTAACTTTGAAAATTAATAATTTTATTTATGTATACTTTATATCATGTGTAAATGCTTTTGTCAACAAAAACTTTTCTCCATTTTTCGCTATTTTTCGGCATTTTTATAATATATTGCATATATAAAAAGTGTGCTTCTTGTTTGTTCTTAAACAAAAATAACAGACATTAGTGTTCGTTCTTCGAATACTAACGTCCGTCCCTAAATTCCGGAATTTTAGAACCGTCCCTATATTACTCTTTTATAATAGTCTAAGCTTTCGCCTTCTATTGCTTGCTCTTCTACAGTATATTCTATCTCTTCTCCTGTTTCAGCATCATATTTTGGTAAATCTGTAAATATATGTGTCCAGTTGTTTTTACTGTTTAATTCACATTGTGCAATTGGTTCTTCTTGTTGTGCTTGTCCTGCTTTTACTTTTCTTACATAGATTTTTATTGCTGTTGGTCTTTCAGTAGTGTTGTTTCCATGTTCCCATGTTTTTGTTACTTTTATGTTCTTTACAAATTTTGCTGTTGTAGTATATGGTACTTCCTCTGTTTCTTCAGTTTGTTCCGTCGTATTTAGTTCTATTTTTCCTTTTACTGTGTTTGTGAATTCTGTACTTGTTTGAGCTGTGCTTATTCCATTGAAGATTACTGTTATGTTCTTTTCTATTTCTATGGTTCTTGGTGTGTTATCTGTAAAGGTGTTTATATTTGGTACCGTTTCGGTCCACGTTATTTCTCTTGTTTCATCATCATATTTTCCTCCATTTAAAAGTTTCTCTATCCAGTCATTTTCAGAAGAATTTACTCCTTTAATCTTTTTCATTGCATCTTGATCTAAATTATATGGCAATGTGTCTGTTATTGTTACTTTTGCGTTTCCTTCATAATTGTTTATTTGGGCTGTGTATTTTATTTTATAATGTACTTCTTCTTCTTTTGATGTTATTATTTGAGTTCCCTCTTTTGTTATATTACTTTCTATATAGGCATTATCTGTAGCATAATAGTAATTTACTTCTGTTAATCCCTTTTTCATTATTCCACTACTATTTGATGGCTCTTCAAATAATTTATACCCAGGCTGTAAATCAATAGCTACTTCAGTTCCATACAAGTCTCCTGCTTTTCCTTTCATATTTACGTCTTCTATTTCCGCACCACTTGATGAATGTACTTTTGTTTGCGTATATTCTTCATCAAATTTATCATAAATATAATGATGTACTACTACTTCTGCTTCCGCTTTTTCAAATTCTACAACTACTTCTTGATTTTGCTTTATGTTGTCTATTGTGTTTAATGTTATATTTCCTTGCTCATCTTTTGTATATTCATTTTCTTCTAATATTCTTTCATTTATTTTTATAGTTTTTACTTGATAATCTTGTTCTGGCGTTATTGTTATTTCTCTCTTATTACTTTCGCCATATTCTACTGTCTCATATGGTCTCTCTCCTTCTCCCAAAATGCTTCCGCCTTTTACTTCTATTAATGTAGGTTCTTTTGCATTTTCATCTTCTTCCATGTGTGTTTGTACTTTGGTTGTTATTTCATATGTTTTTACTCTATATTCATATGTTACTTCTACTTTTGGATATTCATAATTTCCAGTTGCATTTTCTGGTGCTTCTAATGCCTCATATTTTTCGTCTAATTCTTCATTTGATATAACTTGGGTTGTATATCCAGTACCTTCATTTCCACTTGTTACTATATCTGATATTTCTTCTCCGTTCTTGTTTAATACTTTATTGGTTGTTCCTTCTATATAATGATGTACTATTAGTGGAATTGGTCTTTTCGTATAGTAATAAGTTACTACTACCTCTTCTACTCCTGGTTCATAAGTACCTTTTGCATTTAATGGTATGTCATAATCTTGCATTTCTTCTCCTGATACTTCTTCCTTTTTAGCTAATTCATATCTTTCCAAATTTGTCTTTGGTTTTGTTTCATATTCTTCTCCAGTTTTTCCTATATACTTTTCATCTTCTGCTACTTTTACCAATTGCATTCCTTCTTTGTCCGTTCCTTTTTCATAATGATGCACTATTAATACTGGTTTTTTATTATTTGTTAATTCTAATTTGTTTTCCGCTCCTTCTAACATTGTATATGAGTGTGTTTCAGTTGATAGTTCATATCCTTCTGGAGCTTCTATTTCTGTTATAACATATTTTGCTGTAGGCGTTATAGGTAAATCAGCAAAAGCTTGTCCTAAATTATCTGTAATGACTTCTGTTTTATATAAATCATTATCTACTAGCTCAATATTATTTATAATAAATTGATCTTTTCCTTCATTTTTTTGACTATTTTTATAATATCCTAAATGCAAATAATATTGTTTATTCCCTTCTAATACTATAGAATAGTCTTTTGCTTCTTTTTCTCCTGAAATATATATAAACCTTTTATCTGAATACTGATAAGTGCCAACTCTATCTGTTTTATCTGATATTGTAGCATAACCCATATCATTTTCATCACTTGATATTTCTGCATTTACTATCAATCTATAGTTTCCAGTATATCCCTGTAAATTTATTGGTATATATGAATATGATACTGTACTTGCTCTACCAGCATTGGTTGATACATATTTTTTAGTTGTATTCATATCTTCATCTGTCATATTTTTTGTCTCAAAATCATATCGCTCAACTATAGCTTTATATACATTTATACTATTTATTATGAATTGGTCTGTTCCTGCATCTGTATTCTCATTTTTATAATAACCAAAATGTAAGTAATATTCACTATTTCCATCTAGTATGATTTCATAATCTTGTGCTTTTCTCTCACCAGAAATATATACAAATCTTTTTGAAGTATTCTCATTATATTTCACTCTATCTTTTGTATTAGTTACTGTTACATATCCATAATCATAATTTTCACTTGATATTTCTGCATTTACTCTTAATACTACTTGCCCATCTGTTTTGATATTAATTGGTATATATGAATTTGAAACAGTACCTGCTTCTCCTTGGTTTGTTGATACATATCTTTTTCTTTTTAATCCATCTTCACTATCTGAATCTGTTATTTCTTCTGTTGTAAAATTATACGTTGCTACTTTCGTTTTATATGTTTTTATACTATTTATTCTAAATACATTTTCTGATGTAGTTGAATCATATTGATTCCTATATCCCAAATGTAAATAATATAAACTTCCTCCTTGTAATATTGTTTTATAATTCTGTGCTTCTTTTTCTCCATACACATATATAAATCTTCCATCGCTATCGCTGTATTGTGGTGGAGTTGTGTCATTTACTTTTATTGTTGCGTATCCATAATTACTACTTGATCCAGATATTTGTGCATTTACTACTACAGCTATGTTTTCTGTTTCTTCTTTGTCTCTTAAATCTATAGGTATGCATGAATTGGCTACTGTTTTTATTTGATCTTTATTATTTGATTCGTATACATTATTGTTCACTTCAAAGAAATATTTACCAGATATAACTTCGTATAATTTCATAGAATTTATTAATACCGCATCTGCCGAGTCGTCTGAGGATTGATTCTTTTTATATAATAAATGCAAATAATATGTATTATTTCCATCTAGTACTGCTGATATATAATTTTCATCTTGTTTCCATCCTGTTATTTCCATAAATTTACCTGATTCAGAAGTACTTGGTTCATCTGTATTATTCGTTATAATTGCATATGCATAATCTCCATAATCATTTGATATTCTTGCATTTATTACTACTACTGCTTTTCCATCATAACTACTCAAATCTATTGGGAAATATGAATGTGCTGTTGAATTTGGTATTCCTAATCTATTTGAACCATACGTCCTTCCATTTGTCGGTTCATATATTCCTTCCTCATTTCTTACAAAATAATATTGTGGATCATCTTTTTTCTGTTCTTCCTTTAAAGCTCCTTTTATCTCTTTTTCCCAATTTACTTGCTCATATATTTCTCCATTATTACTAATTTCTCCTAATAGTCCCTGTATCTCTTCTTGCATATCTGGAACTATAAAGTCGTCTCCATTATCTTTTATATTCATATCTGCAATTACTTCTGTTGTTATGTCGTTTTCTTCATCTGCTACAGTGTATTCTTTTGCATTACTTTCTATATTGCCAATTACTCCATCTGTTAAACTTACTTTTCCTATTTGCTCTATTTTAAATTTAGCACCTGCTAATGGCGTTTTTCCATCATTATCCTTTTTGCTTATTAAAAATTTCGTATTTATTTGCGCAAAACTAGCAACTATATGTATATTTTCTTTTACATCACTAAATGGTGGGAAAGTATAACTTCCATCATCTTGTTTTTCAAATTGTATACTAACTCCATTTTTTGTTATTTTTGTTATTTCATATCCTTTTTTTGGCGTTATAGTTATTGTTTTATCTGTTGTTTCTCCATATTTTACTCTTTCATATGGATGCATATCTTCCCCTGAAATACTTCCTCCTTTTTGGCCATTTATTTCCTCAATATCTGTTGTTATATCAAATTCTTTTATTTCATTTTGTATTGTTAATTCTTGCATTTCCTCTATTCCAACTTTTGCATCTACTTTAAATATCATTGCATCTTTTTTTCCTCTGTTTGTATAATTAATATCTGAAGACATTTCTATTTTAAGGCTATCAAAATATCCTGCAAGTAAATATTCTCCATCTTCAGTTTCATCTACAGAACATATTACGTCATCTCCTCCTCTTCCAGATATTTGTTTTGTCCACTCTATTTTTCCATTTTCATCATATTTTACTATTATTCCATCACTAAGTCCATTTCCAAATGCTTTTTCGATATTCATCAAACCTATATTAATTACTGTTCCAGCTGAATAACCGGTTGCAACAAAGCCTCCATCACTTGTTTGGGCTACTGATAACACTTCTTCATCCATATATGAATTTATTGGTCTTGCCCATTCTAACTTTCCTTCTTCATTATATTTTATAACTATTGCATCACTTACTGTATAGGCCGAATATAATTTATCAACTATAACTTCATTTCCATTTATATCTTTTCCTAAATTAACATCCGAATTGTAATATCCTCCTATTACATATCCACCATCACTAATTTCAGTTATCGAGGTCATATTTACATTAATATCTTTTAGCCACTGCACTTCACTATCTTTACTTATTTTAATTACAAAATTAGCTCTTTTATTGCCTATTTCTATATTATCTCCATTTTCGTCTTTTCCTAAATATATATTTCCTGAAGAGCTACCAATTACAACTATTCCACCATCTTTTGTTGTTGTCATTGAAGTTATATAATCTGCTCCCAATCCTCCTATTATTTTAGACCATTTATATTCTCCTTTATCGTCATATTTTATTATTATTCCATCAGTATCACCGTTGCTATTTATTTTTGTATTTGGATCTAAATTAATATTTTCTTGAAAATATCCAGCTACTAATATTTCATTATTATCTGTAATTTTAACTGTATTTAAACAATCATTTCCATTGTTTCCTATCGTTGTTGCCCATACTAATTCTCCATTTTCGTTATATTTTATTATCATTCCATCTAAAGATCCATTATTTCTTAATATTATATCCTCATTATTTATGTTTTCTCCTAAATCTATAGTATTACTTCTAAAACTACCTACAATTATATAGCCATCATCCATCTCTTCTATTGAGTATAATTTTTCTGTACCTGTTCCTCCTAGCACTTTTGCCCATTCTATTTCTTGTTTAGCATTATATTTTATTACCATTCCATCATAATTTCCATTATTATTTAATTCTGTATTTTGTCCCAAACTTATGTTTGAACTGTTGAAATTACCTATAGCTATGCTTCCTCCATCTTTTGTTGATAATGCTTTAGTTAATTGGTCATCCCCATTTTCTCCTATTCTTGCAGCATAAGTAGTTGTAACTTCTGGTAATTGCGCTTTTACATATTTAACAATAAGTGCATAATTTTCCGTTGATTCTTCTCTAGGTATTCCTATTCCTCCTCCATAAACAGATTGTCCTAAGTAAGCCTCTCCTCGTATTCCTCCTGCCATTATATAGCTCTCATCACTCAATTGTTTTAATGCCTTTATTCCTTTTAAACCATCAGTTCCAATTTGAATTCCCCATTCCAATTCATTTTTTTCATTAAATTTTATTATACACTCATCTTGTAATAATACAGGATTTCCATTTATATCATCACCAAAATCAGTTTCCAAAGTCATAATTGCACCTATAATATATCCACCATCATTCGTTCCTGTTATTGAATATATCGTATCGCTACTTCCAGATCCTACTGCCTTCCCAAATAATGGTTTTCCATTTTTATCAAGTTTTACAATAATTCCATCATTATTGCCATTACTATTAATTTTTACACTGCCTATATATCCATCACTACCATTGCTACTCAATATTGTTAAACTATCACTTTCCATATATCCTGCTATCAAATAACCATCATCAGTTTCATCTACTTCATATATTTCTTCATCTCGTGAACCCCCAATATTTTTAGCCCACTCAACTTTGTCATTTTTTGCATATTTAACTACTATTCCATCTAAGTTTCCTGTGCTATATAGATATATCTCCTCTCCATATATATCTTCGCCTAAATAAATACTGTCGCGATCTCCAATTTTTCCTCCTATTAAATATCCTCCGTCTTTTGTTTTAATAATAGTATTTATACTATCATTATATGTTCCTCCTATTAGTTTATTGTTTTCTACGACATATTCATATGCATTTTCTGTTTCGATTTTTCCATATTTTATTATTATACCATCATCATATGAACTATAGGTATTCGTTAATTCTATATCTCTGCCATTAATATCTTTACCTATATTTAATTGCCCTTTAAATTGTCCTGCTACTATTATTTTACCATCATCCGTTTCAATTATTCCTTGTAATGAATTGGTATTTGTACCTTCCAGTAATGTAGCATATTCTATTTCTCCTTGCATATTATACTTAATTATTAAGCCATTTTCAGTATTACCTACACGATTAAATGTTATATTATTTCCATTTACATCTTCACCTAAATTTAGGCTTCCTGAACAATACCCACATGCCAAATATCCCCCATCACTTGTTGTAACTACTGAATTTAATTTATCTTGAGAGGCTCCTCCTATTGCTTTTGCCCACTCTACTTCTCCTTTATTATTATATTTTATTATCATTCCATCTAAAAGTCCATTATTATTCAATTGTATACTCCATTCATCAGCATTATTTTCTAGAATAATATTCTCATCATAGAAACTGCCAACCGCAATAATTCCACCATCCCTTGTTTCTGCTATCGAAGCAATTTCATTATCAGCATTACTATCTCTTGATGTTCCAATTTTTTTTGCCCATTCAATTGCTACACTTGTTTTTACGTCTACAGATTGGCCTATTCCAAAATAATATGTTTTATCACTTATATCATATTCATCTGGTGCTTCTAGCTCTACTAATTTATATAGTCCTTCTCCTAAATCAGCTATTATTTCACCGCTTTCATCTGTCTTTAATACATAGTACTCTTTTCCATTTATTATTTCCTTTTCTCCTAGTATTTCTCCCTTGCTATTCCTTGCAGGTTCTTCTTTTTTATCTATGTTATATATTGCAAACTTTATGTTTTGCATTACTATACTAGTTTCTTTATCCTTTTTTATTAATTTAAATGACGGACTATCTTCTATTGTTAATTTTATTTTATCATCTACTACCTCATACTTTTTAGCAGTCTGATTTTTTTCTAATATTTCTTCAAATTGTATATTATTTCCTACTTTTTTAATAATAAAAGTTATATCTTTTACTTTTGTATATCCTGATGGTGCATATACTTCCTTTAATGTATAAATTTCATTTATGTTTTTTTCTTCTTCTGATACATATAAATCTTCTATTTCCGCTTTTCCACTAGCATCTGTTTCATATGTTCCTATTTCTCTATTATCCTTGTATAATTTAAATTTAGCACCTTGTATATAATTTAAACTTGTTGGTGATATGACTTCTTTTGCTTGTATTTCACTTGTACTTAAAGTACTTTCAACTACTTTTTCTATTTTTGTTATTTCTAATTTAGCTCTTTGAACTTTTTCATTTTCTATAACAAAATTTATTATTGGTATTCCATCTTCATTTGTTGTTGGATTTATTTTTACTAAATTTTGTTCTTCTCCTTGTAATATATTTGCATTATATTCATCACCGCTACGTGTTATTGTAAATTTTACTGGGTTTAGCAAATAATACCCCTCTGATTTTATCTCTTCTAAGGTGTATTCTCCTCCCACTTTTAATCCGGTTACCGTTGTATTTCCATTTGTATTAGTTGATATTATTTGTCCTGCTTCTGGTAATCCTGTTCCGGTTATCTTAAAATATACATTTGGTAATACTACTTCATCTTCTTGCGATTGTTTTTCAACTTTTTTAATATTTAAATTTACTTTTACTTCATCTTCTAATGCTATGTCTACTTGATAATCATAATTAGGTAATTCCTGTATTTTTTTATCTTTTATTGTTCCTCCTAATTCTTGTATAGACAACTCTCCGTTTTCTTCTTTTACTTTAAATTTAACTTCTTCTCGGTTTAATTCATAGTTACTTGGAGATTTAATTTCTTTTAATATATACGTTTTCTCGACATATAAGTTTCTTAACATAAACTTTCCGTTTTCCATTGTAACTTTTGTATTTTTTTCGTCTTTACCTTCTTCTTGTATGCTATATGTAGCACCTGGTACTACCTTTTGTGATTCTTTTTGATATTTTGTTATTTGCAAATTATATTTTTTTGCTACCATAAGTCCTAATTTATTAGGTTCTGTTTTCGTTCTATATTTTCCATTTTCCGTTTCTAAACTAAAATATACTGCATGATGAGTATAACTAATTTGATTATATGGAACTTCGTTTGGTATTTCAACTTCATAAGTCATTTGATATGTTTCTTCTCTTTCTAATGACTTACTTTGTAAATCTATTAAAAAGCTTTTTACATTTTTAAAATTTATGTCTTCTGTACTAGGATCTTTCCATTGACTCTCTTTATCATCTAATTCTTTTTTTACATTTTCAGATTCAGAATAATATACTTTAGCAATTCCTTGTAATTCTTGTGGTAATATTATTCCTTTATCTGACATAGTAGCATTAAATTCTGAATTCATGTTACTTCCATTTATTACATACTTATTTCCTATATATGGTACTTTTCCAAGTATTTTTACCTCGCTTATTGTTTTTGCATAATTACTTGTTATTTCTATTGTCATTGTTGCTTTTGATTTTTCTCTATCTACTAACGCAATTTGTGGAGCTATAGCTTCACTTTCTTTTTTATCATATTGACTTGCTAATTGAGTTGTTAATAATGAATTCGGTGATACTAAGTTTAATGATGTTGTTCTTTTATTGACTTGCTCTCCTGTATTAAGATTATTATTTACATCATATATATCCTCTGATGAATAATAATAGTTTGAGCTATTCTCATTATGCGCATATAATTCTATTGTTTCTGTTTTCGTTGGAATTCTTGGGTTTGGTGTTATATCACAATTTATTATAATATTATACGTTGATTCTATTGTATTTTCTGTGTCTACTCTTATAAATAATTCTCCATTTTCTTCATATTTTTCATAATTTATTATATTAACATCTTCATTATCTATATTTACGCTGTTTAATTTTATGTCTATTATGTCTTTGGGCAATTTTATTAAAAATGAACCATTAATCCATTCTTCTTCATTAGATTCTTTTCTTGCATCTATTTCTATTCTTATATTATAATTATTTTCTGTTTCTTGTGTAGATATTGTACTTTTATCTACCCTTATATATGCTACAGAAGTAGGGGCTTCATAGTACGCAAACTTTGTGTCTGTGTTTATATAAGTATTTTCTAAATACCCTGTCAATGTACTTTGTATTTTTATTAAATTGTCAAATCCTTCTCTATCATACTTATTTGTTATTATATCATCATATATTTCTTTTATATTATATACACATATTGAACTACTTATATTAGTTGCAGTAGTTTCCACTCTTATATGTTTTACCGGCACTTCGTACATATATGGATTTGACTGTTTATATATATTCCAATTATTCTTGTTAAATGTTACTAATAATTGGTCCGTTTCGTCATCATATACATTTATTTCTCCATCCTCTCCTAGCATATTTGTTGGATCACTAAAGTATATTCCCACAAAACTTGATACTTCCTCCATTCCTTCTTTTTCATTATTTTTCTTTAAAAACTGATCTGATACGTACACTTCTTCTAAATCTTTAGTTTCTTTCATTATTATTCCCTTAGATTCACCTTGTGTTCCAGTATACGCATGCCACTCCACCGGATAATAATCGCCTTCCTCTTCTTCTGAAATTTCGTTATATATTTTTAATGGCTTCTGCTTTGATACCACACGTCTACTCGTTGGCCAGTACATATATTTACCTACATACACATCAAACCTTGCTTTTTCACCTTCTGGCTTTTTAAATGTTATTACAAATACATCCTCCGCTATGTTTGATATATGTGGATTTTCAAATTCTTTGTTTTTATTGTTATATCCTTCATAATATGCCCTTACTGGTAATCTATATTCTATTGTATCTTGTCCCAAATTTTCATAAGCTTCTAATTCATATGTTATTTTTAATTTATACTTATTATATCTTCTCTCTTTTGTATCTATTCCTGTATATGCTACTGTTTTTACTTCTTTTTCGTTCTCGTCTAGTATAGCCTCTCTTTGTGCTGTAAATTTTCTTGTTTCCTTTTCATATGTATATTCTACATTTGTTCCTGTTATTTCTACCTTTTTAGGATCATATCCATTTAATTGTGGTATTGTTCCTTCTACATATGATTTACTTATGATAAGTTGATTCTTTGTTTCTTCAATCCCTATATTAAATTCTAAATTAATTTCATTGTTTTCTTTGTCTATTGCCTTTTCTATATTTGAATTTTGTCTTATATTTTTCTCACTATTTATATATTGTGGTATCTCTGCTTTTGTTTCTCCATACCAATCTACATTAAATTTTACTGTTTTTTCTATTGGTACTTCTGTTGTCTCTCCATTTTCATCATATCTTACATGTATTCCTCTAAATGTTATTGTGTTCTCTTGACTATAGTTTTCTATATTATTTTCTATGGCTTCTCTTATATCAGATTCATATTTATAATCTCCACTTTTTACAATTCCTGTTAATAATTTCTGTACTCCATTCGTTCCATCTCCTATTTGATTTAATTCTATCTTTCCTATATTATTTCCTATATAATTTTCTTTTACTTCTTTATCTTTTACTATTGCTGTATCAAAGTAAAAATTTCTATTATCATTTATGGTTATAGTTGCTCCTTCTTTTATATAGCCATTAGTAAGTAATTTTAATTCCATATATAAAGTATCTTCTTTTCCTACTTCTCTACATGTTCCACGCACACTTTCTGCATAACCATCTTTATCTAAGTCTCTTAAAAAGAATGCATCGAATTGTACATATGGATAAACTCCGTCTTCATATTCTGGATATGCATCTTGGTCTATCTTTATTTTTTCCTCACCATCTTGTACTTGTGGATATTCCATTGCTCTTGCAAGTTCTGGGTCGATGTTATTTTTCCCTACAGTTTGAGGTTTGCTAAATATTGTTCCATATATTGCACCTATTAATATTGCAATTACAACTATTAACAATGCTAACCTTATTACTAATTTTTGAATTATGTTTAAATTAGTTTTTTGCCTCCTTTGCACTTTTTTGTCCTCTACATTCATTTTACTTTCTTCTTTCATTTGCTTTTACCCCCATAAAAGATAATATATTTATACTTTATTTTTGCATATATTTATATTACTTGTAAATGGCTTTTTTCGGCATTTTGTGGCATTTTTTGAGCTTTTATTTACGGAAATACACTTCGTGTGAAATTTTACATTTACATATCTTTTTTATCCTGTATTTGTAATATTTAGGGTTATATTTTGGGGTGAAAAATAAAAATAACCTTACGGAAATAACATTTTGAGTTCACTACATAAAGGGACGGACATTGATACTCTTCTTTTGAGTATCAACGTCCGTCCCTAAATTTCGGAATTTTAGAACCGTCCCCAAAATTAACCAATTAGCGTATCTAATAATTCTTGATAGCTTAAGCCTATATTTTCAAATAATTTTGGGTACATACTTATGTTAGTAAAGCCTGGCATTGTATTTATTTCATTTATCATTATTTTGTTAGTTCCATCTTCTATAAAGAAGTCTACTCTTGATATTCCTTTTCCATCTACTGCTTTAAAGGCTTTCTTAGCTTGGGTTCGTATTTGTTCTGCTAAAGTTTGATCTATATTGGCTGGTATTTGTGTTTTTGAATTTTCGTTTTTATATTTTGAGTCAAAACTATAGAATTCTTCTGCTGATTTTATTTCTCCTACGCATGATACTTCTATTTTGCCATTATGTTCTAATACTGCGCATTCAACTTCCTTTCCGTTTACTCCTTGCTCTATTAATATTTTTTCATCATATTGTTTAGCTAAATTTATGGCTTGTTTTAATTCTTCTGCATTATTTGCTTTATTTACTCCTACAGATGAGCCTGAATTTGATGGTTTTACGAACATTGGATATTTTAGTTTTTGCTCTGCAGTTTTTACTACTTCATCTTCTGTTTGCTCTATTGTATTTAATTCATCATCTATGTATGTGTAATTTCCGTTTGTATATTTTAAGTATATGTATTTCGTTTGATTTAACTTTGCCTTGTCAAATATCATTTTTGTGTATGCTTTATCCATTGAAATGCTAGAAGATAATACTTTACAGCCAACATATGGAACTTTTATTAATTCAAATAAGCCTTGTATTGTTCCATCTTCTCCATATGAACCATGAAGTACTGGAAATACACATTCCATCTTTTTCAAATATTCTAGTGGATTTTCTATTTTTTTGCTATTTGATATTTCATCTCCTATTTTTATATTTTCTAAGTCATCTTTGTCTACTTGATATTCATACCAATTTCCTTTTTTATCGATGTATATCGGATATACATCATATTTGTCCTTGTTTAAATTTTTTAATATGGACATTCCTGATACTACTGAAACATCATGTTCTGTTGACATTCCTCCAAAAACAACTGCTACTTTTTTCATTTTACGCCATTTCCTTTCATTTCGCTAATACTTTTAAATTAATTTATTTAAATTAATTTGCTTTTATTTTTTTGTTTAGCTATTTCTTTGGCTTTTGTACATTTTAATTTGCTATTTTAAGGTTACTGTTTTTTACATATTGGTAATTGCATTAACTATTTCATTAAAATGCATACTATTTGATGCTTTTACTAAAATACAATCTCCCTGCTTTATTTCTTGCTTTAATTTTTGTATTGCTTCTTCGTTTTTGTCATACTGTATTGTTTCTATAACATTTGATTGTGCTTTAGTTTTTTCTGCTTGTGCTTTTATGTTATTTTCCTTTACTACTTTTACTATATTTTTTGCTTCTTCCCCTACTGTAATTAGTATATCTATTTTATTTTTTACAATTTCTTCTCCTACTTTTTCGTGTAATTGTTTTGAATATTCTCCTAATTCTAACATATCCCCTAATACTGCTATTTTTCTTTTTTCTTGCCTACTTGATAAATATTCAATAGCTGCTTTTACAGAATCATAGTTTGCATTATATGTATCATTTATTATTGTTATTCCATTTTTATTTATTATATTCATTCTGTTTTGAGTAAGTTCAAATGTTTTTATTCCTTGTGCTATCTCATTTATTTCTACCCCTAATATTCTTCCTATTGCTATTGCGCATAAACTGTTTAGTATAAAATGGTTTCCAGCAACAGGTACTTCTATTTCTTGTAGTTTTTTATTTGTTTGTTCGTTTGCTTCCTTACAAGTATTCTTTATTTTTTTGTTGATATTATTTGACTTCTCTACTAATGTATATTTACTTCCATTTTCATTTGATATAATATCTTTAGCCATATAGTCACTTTCATTTTCTATTCCGAATGTTATTATATTATATAAGTTTTTGTTTTCTTGTTGCCATTTATGTAAAATGTCGTTATCATTATTTATTACTACTATTTTTTCTTCTGGCATTCCTTCTAGTATTTCTAATTTTGCTTTTAATATATTTTCCCTTGAACCTAAATTTCCTATATGTGCTGTGCCTATATTATTAATTGCTACTATTGTAGGTTTGGCTATATTTGTAAGTTCTCTCATTTCTCCGGCATGACTCATTCCCATTTCTAATACAAGTGCTTCTTCATCTTCTAATTTTAAAATTGTAAGTGGAACTCCTAATTGACCATTTTTGTTTCCCTCTGTTTTTAAAGTATTATATTTTTGTGCTACTACGCTTGCCACCATATCTTTTGTACTTGTTTTGCCTACACTACCGGTTATGCCTATTACTGGAATGTTGTAAGCTTTCCTTTTAAATATTGCCATTTGCTTTATTGCTTTTACTGTATCTTCTACTTCTATTATTATCTTATCTTTGTATTTTCTTTTTTGTTCTTCACTTATTTCTACATCTTGTATAATACAACCCTTTGCACCTTTTTCAAATGCTTCTTCAAAGAAAATACCTCCGTTTACATTTTCTCCTAACATTCCTACAAAAATTTCTCCTGGCTTTACTTGCCTTGTATCAATATTATAATTTTTGCATGTTGCTTCTAAATCTCCTGTTACTAGTTTTCCTTTCGTTACCTGTATAATATCTTTTACTTTTAATTCTTGCATAGTAAATCTCCTCTTATTTATTCTATTTTAAATTTTCTTTTTTGTGACTTGTGTATTATTATATTGCATTTTTCGTGTTTTTGCAACTATGCTCATTTTTAGTTTTCATACCCCCTTCATATCGGGGTTGATTTTTTTATGTAAATATAGTATAATGTTGTTATTCTTAAGCGAGTCGCTTATTTTTATATGTATCTTTCGTATTTCTGTAAACTATTTTTTAATAAATTTATGGGGGGTACATTTTATGAATGGAAAACTTTATATTACTTAGTGTTACATGTTATTAGTTACTATGGAGAAGGATTTAAATTACTTAATCGCAAACAAAGGAGGTACTTATGGTAGAAAAATTTAAAGCTAAACTTCAAAAGGCACGGGAAGAATACTTAAACCTTTATCAAACTTATTGTTCCTCATATGTTTTAGCTATTAAATTTTTAGTAAACGGTTGCAACAACGGGTTAGTTCACATCATTATTGAGGCTTCTCCTAAAATGAAAAATGATATTTTAACTGATGAATCTTTTTTCAAAGAAATTTTAGGAAATCTACCGTATGATTTAGAAGAGATTGAGGACATCATTAATTATTGTTTTGATACTTTTAAAAATAATAATAAACATGTTCTAACTCCTATAATTCCTTATTCAGTTTATTCTCACTTTCTTAAAAACGGTGGCGTTACAGCTGAAAACTTTATTAATTTAATTGAAGATTGCGTGATTAACAATGATTTTTCAATTATGAAAAATGGTTTCGGCTTGCGTATTGTTTTTTTTGAAAGAAATAATGTTAATGTTTTCCGTTCATACGAAAATCCAGCTGTTTAGCTGGATTTTCTGTTATATTGACATTTATTAACGTCTGTCCCTAAATTCCGGAATTTTAGAACCGTCCCCTATATATTAAAAATTTTACAAGCATTTTCATATGTTGCTTTTGCAACTTTTTCTAATTCCATATTTTTATATTCTGCTATTTTTTGTGCTATATATTTTACATTTCTACAGTCGTTTCTAGTGCCACGTTTTGGTTCTGGAGCTAAATATGGACTGTCTGTTTCTATTAATATTTTTTCTATTGGAACCATTTTTACTATTTCTTCTGCGTTTTTTGAGTTTTTAAATGTTATTGGCCCTGCAAATGAAATGTAAAACCCTAAATTTAAGGCTTGCTTTACTAATTCTCTATTTAGTGGGCAACAATGAAATACTCCCACTTTATTTGCTTTGCATTTATTTTTTAATATGTCTATTGTGTCATCTACCGCTTCTCTTGTGTGTATTACTATTGGTAGATTATATTCATTTGCAAGTTCTATTTGTTTAATAAACATTGCTTTTTGTATTTCTTTATTTTCTTTGTTCCAATAATAGTCTAAACCTATTTCCCCTATTGCCACTATTTTTCCCTGTTCTTTTTTACATAGCTGTTTAAGCATATTCTCTATTTCTGCTATATTACTATCTATTTGAGTTTCACTTTCAGGTACATCATTTGGTGATATGCCTATTATTGAATAAATAAATTTGTGTTTGCTTGATAACTCTATACTTAATTTTGAAGATGGAATATCATAACCTGCACATACTATTTTTGTTATTCCATCTTCATATGTTTCTTTTATTATTTGTTCTCTATCTTCATTGAATTTTTCATCATTATAATGTGAATGTGAATCAAAAAATTCCACTTTACTTCTCCTTTTTGTTATGACTTTTTTTCTTTTTACGTGTACTTTTTATTGTACTTTTTTGCACCTTTTTTGTTGCTCTTTTTTATTTATTTTATTATTACACAATTTGCTACTGCATAGTCCTTTAAATGTGATAAACTTACGTCTATTTGCATATCTGGGTTAATTTCTATTCCTACAAAATTTACTTGTGGTTTACCATTTTTATCATTTAATATTTCTATGTTTTTCCACTCTAAGTCATATTTGTTTTCTAAAAGTTCTGACATTGCTTTGAATACCGCTTCTTTTCCTGCGAACCTTGCAGCATAATGCTGATATTTCATATTATTTTTGCTTTCGCAGTATTCTATTTCTTTTTGAGAAAATACTCTATTTACAAACTCTGGATGACCTTCTATGCTTTTTTGTATTCTAGCAACTTCTATAATATCTATACCACATTTTCCTTGCATTGTTTTCCCCTAATTCTTTTAACTTTATAATTTTCTTAACTTATTATATTTTCTTGTGTGCATATATTATATGCTTTTGTGCATTTTAAACTTATTGTAATAGCGTTATTGCTATATTAGCTACATTTACTATTATTAATATAATTATTAAAGCAAGTATTATATGATGCCCTTTTATTGTTCTATTTATGTTTAATTCTTTGTATATTAGGTCATATTCTGTTTTTATTTGCTCATATAATGATTTTACTTTTAATATTTTTAATAATTTTTCATATAACATACTGCCTTCTACATCATTTGTTATTTCTTGATTATATATAGTTTTTGTAATTTCCATAAATTTTTGCTTCATCTTTTTTATGTTCTTCGTTTTTGTGAATTCTATTACTACCTTTTTTAAATATATTTTTTGATATAAGGCTAATATGTATGTATATAAATATTCATTTTCAAACTTGAATGGTAGCTTTGTATAATTTTCTGTGTTTGTTTCTGATGCCATAAGTACTACTGCTTGTTTAGATAAACCAAATTTAACGTTTTTTAGTGTTTCTACTGTTTCTATATTATTTCTTTCTTCTTCAAAGTTTATGTGGGCAGTGCTTGGCATTACATCAGCAAATTTTATAAATGCATTTTTTACGTTTTCAAAACTTTCTTCGTCTTTCCATTTTTCTGCTTCTATGCACATGTATGAAAATGTTAAAAATCTTTCATCGTCTATGTTTAATTCTTTTATATCTTTATTGTTTCCTTCTATTTCTTTTACTATTTCTTCTAAAGTACTTATATCTTTAAGAGAATTGGTTTGTATTCGTATGTTTTCATAGTCCTTTAAATTTTTGATGCTCGCATTTATGTCTCGAAATTTGTAGTTAAAGTTTAGAACATCTTCAATTTTGGGCTCACCATCTAATATGGTTTTAAATACTATAAAGCATATTCCTGAATTAAAACATACTATTTCAATTTTTCTTATTTCAAAAAATATACCGTTTTCCATTCCTATTTTTGCTTGCATTTGATTTTCTATTTTATATTCAAATATTGTACATTCTTCTTTTGATAATATTGTGCTTTTCATGCTGTCATCAAATTCATTTAGCTTTTCTAATTTTTCTTTGGTTAAGCCAAATGGCCAAAATAAGTATTTTCTTATTTTAGGTAAGAAATATGTATATATATTTAATTCTTTTTCTTTTTCCAATATTTTTAATGAACAATTTTTATTTTTTAGTAACCTTAATAAATGCTGACTATATTTTCGTTCATCTACTATATATGGATGAATAAAATAAGAATATTGATATTTCATTTGTTTTCCTTTCTTGATTTTCTTATGTGTTTTGCTTTATTTTATGTACATACTTGCGCTATTTAATATAATTTATTTCGTATAATAATTTGCATTTATATCTTCAGCTAAATGCCAGCTTCCAATGAAGTCTATTACTAAATTGTTTGTTAAGTCATATGTTGGCTCTACTACTACTTTTCCATTTTGATCTATACAGCCCCATTTTCCGTCTTTTTTTACTGCTACATATCCATAATTATTTTGCTCTGTTGCGTCATCATATATGTAATCTACAACTACTATTCCTTTTTCGTTTGTATAGCCATATTTCCCATTTTCTTTCTTTAGGAATAGTGTATTTTCTTTTAATATGTCTGTGTTTTCTCTTTCTTGTAATGATAAATTGTAATATTTGTATTTATCATCTTCTCTTACTTTTATATAACCTCTATCTATATTTATTTCTGAAATTATTCCTTTTACTTTAACTGCTAGGTCTCTATCTAATAATTCTGTTTCATAATTTCCTGTTTCTGCTTGTATAAAGCCTGCTTCTGATGAATAACTTAAATATGTGTATTTGAATTCTAGCTTTTCTTCATTTGCAAGGTTTATTATTCCATATTTGCCTTCCTTTTTTGCTATGTAGTATTCTGAAAATGCATATTTTAAGTCTTCATATTGTGTAGCTACCTTTTCTTCTCCAGTTTTTGCTACAATTCCATATTTACCTGCTTTTTTTACTACTATATTATCTACATTTATTTCTTTCACTTCTTCAAATTTTCCTTCTAAAAATGTATTTCCCTCTTTATCTACTACTTTTGATGCGCCATTTTCTGTAACAACATACATGTTATTTCCATATACATTTGCTATCTTTTCGTATTTTGGCTCTAATACTATTTCTTTATTATAGCTTATAACCCCATATTTCCCTTCTGCATTTTCTACTATAAATCCATCTTCGTATTTGTTTGTAAGTGATGTTATTGTTTTATAATTATTTTCTATTATTACTTTGCCAAAACAGTCTACTGCACCTTTATTTCCATTTTTTGTTGTTATTAATATATTTTTGGTTCCTATTAGTGGAGTTATATCGTCATACTCACATTCAAGTATGCTTTTTCCGCTTAAGTCTATTAAACCATATTTTCCATCTTTTTGTACTTTTAATGTGTTTTCTTCGTACCATATATTGTTATTTGCATCATTATTTGCTATTGCTTCTACTTTTTGATATTCTGGAAATAATGTTTCATTTTTTTCGTTTACTGCTTTAGAACTGAATTCACCTGTACTGTAGTTTGTATCATATACACATATAAATACTTTTTTTGAATTATCTGGTATTGTTATCATTTCATCATATTGTGGCTCTATAACTGTATTTCCTTTTGTGTCTATAACTCCCCATTTGTTGTTTTCATATATTGTATAATATGCTGTTGCAAAGTTTTTATTTGATAATGAATTTCCTCCATTTAATAAATCTATTATTAAAAATATAAACATTATTATTACTGCAAAAGCTATTGCTACAGCAAAAACTTTTTTTATATTTAGCTTTGGTTCGTTGTCATATCTCTTTCCTCTACTCATCTTTTTACCTTCCTTAATATTTTATTTTTCTATGTTACTATATCATTTTTTGCATATTTTTACAAGATTTTTTTGCAATTATTGTAATTCTGTGCTATAATTTTAAGGCTAATCATTTTTATATTTTAAATTTTAATTAAAATTTATTATACGGAGGATTAATTATGGATAATGCTGTTAGTAATGTGACTGACCGGAATGAAATGATTTTAAATAATATGGGGCTTGCTATTAGTATAACAAATTCGTTTTATTTAACTAGACCTTCTACTTCAGATGATTTTAATGATTTACTTTCTATTGCTGTATTGGGACTCATATCGGCAGTTGATACTTTTGATGCTTCTAGGAATATATGTTTTTCAAGTTACGCATGTGAATGCATTAAAAATTCTTTAAGGCAATACTATAGAAGGGCTAACCGTGATAAATCCCATGTTGTTTGCTCTTTAGATGATTGTATTGGTTATCATAAAGATGGCGACCCAAAAATTCGCGAAGAATATGTTCCCTCTGATGTTAATATTGAAAATAGCTTTTTAGAAAGAAATGAATTTTCTCGGTGCGTTAATATTGTTTTAAATACTTTTAGCTCACTAAAAAAGGTTGTCTTTTTATATCATCTCTCGTGTACTTATCAATACGAAATGGCAGATATTCTTGGGCTTTCCCAGTCCTATATGTCAAGATTAATAAAAAGTAGCGAAAAGAAACTTAAATCTTTATACAATTCACGCCTTTTTAAAGAATGTGGAAAATACTTTTTTCAAATATTAAGCAATGATTCGTATTTATTTAGAATTTATTTGCCAAGTATTGAAATTTGTATTAAGACCGAAAGAGTTTCTAGTGCATTAACTAACTTACTTTATTATAAGTTTAATAAAACTGCACATTACTCTGAATTTGTGCTTCCAAAAGGTAAGGATTCTTTTTTCGCTATTGCATGCATTGTTCATGAGTTGGAATTGAATTAATTCCTATTTAATGAGCGGGGTTAAATTACTTAACCCCGCCCTAATTTGTCCCATTTGTCTCAGTTGGGGACTGTCCCCAACTGAGAAGTTGATGATATTTTGGCTACCATAACGGTCATATCGTCTTTTGGTTTTCCATAGCAATTGTCTATTGCTTCTTTTAAGATTATATCTGCTATTTTTTGACTATCTTCTGTTTGTATTTCTTCTAATAAAAATTGTAGCCATAGTTCTTTATTGGTGTATTGTGTGGTGGATTCTAGCACACCATCACTGCACATTACTATTATGTCTCCATCATTTAGGTCTTTATCATATACTACTAAGTCTATATCATTCATTATGCCTGTTGGTAATGATATTGATTTTAATATTTCTACATTTCTTTTATTTTTTATAAATGTTGGGCATGCCCCGTTTTTTATGAATTCTAATTTTTTTGCATATAGGTCTAGTATTGAAATGTCTAGTGTTGAATACATTTCGCCATCTTCTGCCATGTTTAGCGTTGAGTTTATTAACCTTAATGATGTGTCTTTGTCAAAGCCTGATGATAATAGCTTTTCTAGCATTGCTATTGCCATTTTGCTGTTTTTCCTTGCTTTTTGACCAGAACCCATTCCATCACTTATTGCTAATAAGTATTTTCCGTCTTCTAACCTTGTTTGAATACTTGTGTCACCAGACATTTTTGAGTCTGCTTTTGTTATTTTGGCTACCCCTATGCTTATTTTTTGTAGGTCATCTGATATGAATTCGTAGCTACATGTTGGTTTGTTTAACCTTAAGCCACATTCTTGCTTTTGCAATATTACTTCTTGACCGATTGCTTTTGATATTGCTTTTGACATTTTTTTGATGTCACATACAGGCTTGTCCACATTTTTACATATGTCTGTGTATAGTGTGACTTGCATTCTGCCACTTTTCATTTTTCTTATGCTTATATTTTTTATTTCAATACTTCTTTGTTCTAGTAATATTCTTATTTCTTCTTTTTCTGCTTCAAATTCATTGCTTTCTTCTTTTGTATTTTCTTCTATTTCGTTTGCTAAATTTCCTATTGCTTTTGATACTTCTTCTAATTGGCTTGATACTACTTTTTTGTTTTCGTCTATTTTCTTTTTCCATATGAAGCTTAGCTTGCTTACTCTATATGCATCATTTATTGTTTTTACTATTTGCATTATATCTTTGTCTATTTCAGTGTTTACCTTATTTTCTATACTGCTCTTTACTTCTCCTTCTTCCGTTATTTTACTGTCAATGCTTTCTGCTTCAAAGCCTAATATGTAGTTGTTGTGTGCCGCAAATACATTTATTAAGTCTTGCTTGTTTATTTCTTCTTTATTTAATAATATGTTGAATATATCTTCTATTATTGTGTTTTGCTTTTGGTTTTCTTCCTTTTCATATATTGATTTTGTCCCATCAATTTCATTTAAATCTTGAAAATATAAATCATCGAATAGTATATTTTCCTCTAAACCTTCTAAACTATTTTCTAATTCTTTTTGGAAAATTTTTAAGTTTTCTAATTCTTGTTTTTGTAATTCTTCTTCGTCTACTATGGTTGCTGCTGCCTCTTTATATGTTTTTGCTATTTGAGAAATTGTTTCAGACATACTGTTTAGTTTATATATTGTATCTTTGTTTTCTTCTAAGTTCCTATCAAAGGTTTCTGGTAGTAATGGTGTGTTTGGGTACATGTCTTGTATGTTTATTTTTATATTTTTTGGTACTGCTAAAAGCCCAATTGATGCTATTAATATTTCTTGAAATACTATTAAGTTTGATGTGTTTCCGTTTGCTACGTATGAAAGTATTATATTTCCTATTATGAACCCTAATATTACACCTATTTTACCAAATTTACTAAATATTCCTGCTATCATTCCAGAAATTGCATAGGTGGCAACAAGTGTTGGCTCTCCATCGGCTATTATGCCTATTACTGCCCCTATTGTAACACCACTGCTAGCTCCTACTAATATCCCGTTTTTCCAACCCATTATTAATACTATTAGTATGCACAAAATATTTCTTAATGAATATCCAAATATTGATGTATCACCTAATGCTGTTATTGCTATTGCTATAAGTAAACTTGCCCCCATAACTTCTTCTACGGAATAGGCTTGTTTACTGCCTATGTTTGTTAATACTGTTATTGAATTTACAAATATTTTATAAAATACAAATGCACATATACTATATATTGTTGCTAGTAGTACGTCATACATTAATAGTATGTCAATGCCTTGGAATACTAACATTAAAATTTGAATTGAAATGCATGAGAAAAATACTCTAAAACCTAATTTACGCTTTTCGTTTGAATCTTCTTCGTAGCGTGGAGGCTTTATTAATATTCCTACTAATAATACTAATAGTGTTAATACAAAATATAATACGCTTTGCCCTCCAAATGCTATCCAGGTGCCTACTACGGTAATTATGCTTAATACTCCTATTGGTTTGCAATTACTTAAAACTGCCGCAATAACTGCTATTCCAAATGGTGCTAAGTTACTATCTCCACCTATACATACAAAAGAAAGCATAAAAGATATTATATATAATATTATTTGCTTTTTTGTAAAACTATTTTCTATTATCTCTTTTATTCTCGTTTTTCTATTTAATTCAACATCCTCATCTAGATTTTGATTGTCTTCAAAATCTTTTGATATATTTTGAAACATCCTTACCACCTCTTACTTTTTTTATTATGCTTTTATTGTAGTACAAGCTTTGTTAATTATTTGTCGATTTTGCTCCCATAATAAAAAAAGTTTTTTACAACTTGTGATATTTTTTTCTATTATTTTTCTCTTTTTCTTTTATTTTTTATCTCTTTTGTGAATAACTTACTATATTTTATCGTATAATGGTAGAAAATACAAGTGTTTAAAATAAAAAATAAGCATAGCGCTCAATTTGTGCTGTGCTTATTTTTATTTTCCTTCTTTTAGGCTAATTTTTCTTTTACTATTTCGTTTATTGTTTTTCCGTCTGCTGCTGCACCTATTTTTTCTTTAGCTGATTTCATTACCATTCCCATGTCTTTCATTGATGTTGCACCAACTTCTTTTATAACTTCTTCTACTATTTTTTCTATTTCTTCTTTGCTTAATGGTTTTGGTAAATATTCTGCTAATATTGCTATTTCTCCATTTACTTGATCTATTAAGTCTTGTCTTCCACTTTTCTCATAGTCTGGTAATGAGTCTTTTCTCTTTTTAGATTCTTTTGCTATTATTTCTATTATTTGCTCATCATTTAGCTCTATTTTTTTGTCCTTTTCTACTTGCAATATTGCTGCTCTTACCATTTGAATTACATTTTTCCTTAGTACATTTTTCTCTTTCATAGATTCTTTCATGTCCTCTAATAATTTTTCTTTTAACATATTAAATCCCTTTCCTTTCTTTTTTGTCTGTCCCTAATTTCCGGATTTTTAGAACCGTCCCCAAACAAAAAGGCTGAAAATTAAGCCTTGCATTAACTTTCAACCCTTATTATATTAAAACTTTCTTTTTCTTGCAGCCTCTGATTTTTTCTTTCTTTTAACACTTGGCTTTTCGTAATGTTCCCTTTTACGTACCTCTTGCAATACTCCATTTCTTGCGCATTGCCTTTTAAACCTTCTTAAGGCGTCTTCTATATTTCCATTATTTACTTTTACTTCTGACATTAATATTCCCCTCCTTCCAGTAATTACACTTCTTTGTGCGGGATATTTACTGATAGATTTTTATATCTTATCTTACATGTGTAATATTATATATTAACTACTCGCTACTTGTCAATAGTTGGAAGAATTTTTTTAGGAATTAAAAATTAGTTAAACTATTAAACTATTAGGGTCAGTCCCCAATAGTTTAATATTTTAATAAAAGCACTAAACTATTGGGGACTGACCCTAATAGTTTAATGCTTTAATGTTTTAAAGATTTACTTGAACTATTTTGTGTTGTGCCAAACATTGTTGTATGTCTAATATTCTTTGGTTTTCTGATCCTTTGAATTTTAAGGTAGGATTTTTCTTTTCTTGTACGAATCTGCCGTCTACTAGAACGTCTATGTTTTTTAATGTTTCGTCTGTTACTTCATCGTTTCTTTGTTCTAGTTCCTCTAATGTATAGCCTGAATAGCACCATACATTAAAATTTGGTCTTACTTTTTTTACGTCTTTTATGAATTTTAATACTTCTGGAATGTTTTGCTTGCAAAGTGGTTCGCCTCCACTTATTGTTATTCCTTTTAGTATTGAATTTTCACATATTCTATCTATTATTTCTTGTTCATTGAATTCTGTTCCGTAGTTGTAGTCTTGAGCTGCTTTGTTTTGACATCCTGGACAATTGTGTGGGCAACCACTAACAAATAGTACTGCTCTCCATCCTAATCCATTTGATATACTTTCATCATAAAATCCTGCCATTTTCATAATTTATTCCTCCTATGTTGCACTTTTGTTAATTGCTTTTTTCTTTTAAAGTGATTAATTTCTAATAATTTATGTAATTAATTAACTTTATTGTGCTCCTTTTATTCCATTTTCTCCGTTTACGTGTGTTACTCTATCACGTAGCTCTGCAAGTTTTGCATTGTTCCAACGTGATGTTGTTCCTACTAAATATCCTGTTATTCTTTGTATTGTGTCTATGTTTTTACTTCCGCACATTGGGCATTCTTCCAATGTTGCATCTGAATTTTCGAATCCACAGTCCATACATCTTGAACGTGTATGGTTAACACTTCCATATCCCATGTTGTATTTGTCCATTAAGTCTACAACTGCTTCTATACTTTCTGGGTTGTGTGTTGCATCTCCATCTAGTTCTATGTAGAAGATGTGTCCTCCTTCTGTTATTGCATGATATGGTGCTTCTATTTTTGCTTTTTGCTCTGCTGTACATTTATACCATACAGGTACGTGATTTGAGTTTGTATAGTATTCTTTATCTGTTACTCCTAATATTGTTCCATATTCTTTTCTATCTATTTTTGTAAATCTGCCTGATAAACCTTCTGCTGGTGTTGCTAATACTGAATAGTTTAAGTCATATCTTTCTGCATAATTTTCGCAACATTCATGTATTAAACCTACTATTTCTAATCCTAATTTTTGAGATTCTTCAGATTCTGCATGATGTTTTCCTGTTAATATTGTTAAACATTCTGCTAAACCTATGAATCCTAAACCTAAAGTTCCTTGTTTTAATACTGGTGCTATTGAATCGTTTGGTTTTAAGTTTTCGCTTCCTTCCCATAAGCCACTCATTAATAATGGGAATTGTTTTGCTACTGCTGTGCATTGGAATTTGTATCTATCGTATAATTGTCTTGCTGCTATATCACAATATTTTTCTAGCTTTTGCATAAATATTTTCTTAACTGCTTTTTTGTATGGTGCTGTCATAAATTCTTCGCTACCTTTACCTAATACAAATTTTACTCCTGTTTGTTCTTGTGCTTCATATGCTGATTCTATAGCTATTCTTACTATATTTAATGTAGTAAATGATAAGTTTCCTCTTCCTATAGATGTTTTTTCTCCGTGTCTATTTGCAAATACTCTTGTTCTACAACCCATTGTTGCACATTCATATAAGTATCTGTTTGGATCATCTGCTTTCCATTTTTCATGTTGATTGAATGTTGCATCTAGGTTTATGTAATTTGGGAAAAATCTTTTTGCTGCTACTCTACATGATAGTTTGTATAAGTCATAGTTTCTATCTTCTGGTAAGTAGTTTACTCCTCTTTTTTTCTTCCATATTTGAATTGGGAATATTGGTGTTTCGTTGTTTCCAACTCCTCTTTCTGTTGAAAGAAGTATTTCTCTAATTATACATCTTCCTTCTGGTGAAGTATCTGTTCCATAGTTTATTGAACTAAATACAACTTGATTTCCACCTCTTGAGTGTATTGTGTTCATGTTGTGTATAAATGCTTCCATTGATTGATGTACTCTTGATACTGTGTTGTTTATAGCTGCTTGTATGTCTCTTTCTTTTCCTTCTAGTTTTCCTAAATCTTTCTTTATATAATCTTCTGGTTGATAATCATATAAGTCTGATAAATCTTTTCCTAATAATTCTTCTATTTTTTTAACTTCTTCTTTATATGTCATTTTAACATATGGTGCTAAATAATAGTCAAATGCTGGTATGGCTTGTCCACCATGCATTTCGTTTTGTACAGTTTCCATTGAGATACAGCCTAATATACTTGCTGTTTCTATTCTTTTTGCTGGTCTTGATGCTCCATGTCCTGCTCTAAATCCATTTTTTAATATTTTATCTAATGGGTGTTGTAAACATGTTAATGATTTTGTTGGATAATAGTCTTTGTCATGAATGTGTATGTAACCATTTTTAACTGCTTCTCTTGCTTCTGCTGATAATAAGAAATCATCTACGAATGGTTTTGTTGTTTCTGATGCAAATTTCATCATCATTCCTGCTGGTGTGTCTGCATTCATGTTTGCATTTTCTCT
>CANQRI010000003.1 GCA_947626235.1 uncultured Clostridia bacterium
TATGTAATCTTTTATAGATGTTTTATATCTTATTGTATAAGTTATTACTCCATCTTCTCTTGTTAATACTGCTCTTTGAATTGTATTAGGTTCTATTTCTTCTTCAGTATCGTCTACTATTTCTTCTACGACTTTATTTGCTATTGCTGTTTTTTCTATTTCGTTTGAAATTTCTGGCGTTGTTAAACTATAGTAGTAGATTACTTCTATATCTTCTTCTGTGAATTTTCCTTCATATTTTTCTGGATGTATGTTTTTACATGTATAATTTGCAGGTACTTCGCTTGATGGTGTTGTTGTATAGTCTTTTCCTACTAATCCATCTACTATTACATCTGGAGCTAATCCTACTTCTGTTTCTTCTTGTAATTCTTCATCATAAATGTAGTGATGCACTATTACTTTTGCTGGTATTTCTATTAATGTATCTGCTAAATCTTCTTGCTCGTCTTCATCTACTTTTTCGTATTCAGTTGGATCTTCTGGATTTTCTTTTGTTATTGGTTCAAGTAATTCTATCTTTGAGTTTACTTTATTTTCCATAACTCCTGTTGTACCATTTAGGCTTCCATATATGAATTTTACTCCTATTACCTTTTCTATTACAATTTCTCTTGCTTCTCCTGTTGTAAATGTATCTATATTGTCAATTTCTTCTACCCACGTTATTGTACATTTTTTCTGTCCTGTTGTTTCATCTAATGTTTCTTCATAATTTCCACCATTTAATATTAAGTTTTCATCTTCTGTATCGATCGGATATGGTAAAGTATCTACTAATGTTACCCTTGCCTTTCCAACAAATTCATTTACTGTAGCTTTAAATCTTATTTGATAATATACCTTTTGATCTTTTGATTGTACTTTCTCTGTTCCTAATTTTTCTACATTGCTTTCTAATTCCGGAGTTGGTTTTTCATATGGATTTTCTGTTTCATTTGTTTCTTTTCCATCTACTGTAGCTATATTGGCTATTTTGTAGTTGTCTCTTGAATATTTTACTTTTACTGTAAAGCTTACTTGCTGTGTTGTTCCTGCTTTTACTTCTGCTATTTGCCAAGTAATTTCTCCTTCTTGTAAATTGCCTTCATTTCCTATGTCTACAACTTCTGTTCCTTTTGGCATTTTATCTTTTACTTCTATATTTTGTACATCTATACTTCCTGTATTATTTACTTTTATTATGTATTTTATTGTATCTCCTACACTTGCTTTATTTTCTTCAAACTCAACTTCAGGTTTTCTTCTTTCTATTACTATTGATTCTTTTTCATAAGTTACAACTGGCATTACTACTTCATTTGTTGGTTCTTCTGGTTGTTTTGGATCATCTGGATCATCTGGCTCGTCTGGATCTCTTGGATCTTTATCTATTATAGCTTTATTTCTTATATCTCCACTTGCATCTTCATTTACTGTTACATCAAAGCTTACTGTTATTTTTCCATTTTTCCATTTATTTGTTGATTCATCAAAAGTTTTTTCTTCAACATATACTTTTATTCCTTCAGCTAAATCATCTGGTGTCTTTTGAGTTAAGTCTTGTGGTTCTCCATCTAATTCATATTCAGATTTTCCATTTACTTTTATTGAACCTTCTACAAATTCTGTTCCTTCTGGTATCTCATCTTTGACTATTGCATATCCTGCTGTTGTTCCTGTGTTTTGTAAGGTTATTGTATATGTTACTTCTTCGCCTCTTATTACATATGCTTTTTCATTTTGCGTTTGGACTTCTTTGCTTCCATTAATTACTGGCTCTGAATATGTATGTTCTGTCTCATTTGATGGAATACCATTTACTATTGCCACATTCTTTATTTTGTCTCCTTCATTAATGTCTTTTACCTTTACTTTAAATTCTAATGTTAATTCTTCACCATCATATAATGTTAATTCTATTCCTCTTTCTAAATCAGCTTCTCCATAT
This sequence comes from uncultured Clostridia bacterium, assembly GCA_947626235.1. Taxonomy (GTDB): domain Bacteria; phylum Bacillota; class Clostridia; order TANB77; family CAG-508; genus UMGS1663. Next base: position 1,931 of record CANQRI010000003.1, read on the forward strand.
TTAAAGTAAATTTCTCCCATTGTTTTTGTTAATTTCAAACTATCTTCTATATATTTTGTTCCTTCTGGTATTTCATCTCTTATTACTACATTTTGTGCTGCTGTTCCTTTGTTTTTAACTGCTACAGTATATGTTATTTCGTCTCCTTCTCTTACTACACTTCCTGTTTCAGGATTACTTGTTTTCTTAAATTCTAAATCAGTCTTATTTACTAATGTTGTTGTTTGATTTGTTTCTCTATCATCTACTATTGCTGTATTTCTTATTTGTCTTGTGTATATTCCATCTGGCAATTCATCTACTGATACTTTAAAGCTTAATGTTGTTTGTCCATCTATGTCATTTTCTTTTTCCGGAACATATATTATTATTCCTTCTGCTAAATTATCTGCTGTTTTTTGTGTTAAGTCTTCTCCTTTATGTGTAGTTTCTCCGTTTACTTTTATGCTTCCTTGTACAAATGTTGTTCCTTGTGGTATTGTGTCTTGTACTTTTACGTCTTTTGCTAATCCTCCTGCATTATATACTACTATTGTATATGTTATTGTCTCATTTTCTACTACATATCCATATCCATATTGCGTTGTCATTGCTTTATTTTCTGAAATTATTGGTTTTACATAAACATCTTGTACTTCATTTGTTGTATCTGTTTCTATTTCTATGTTTGGATTTTCCAAATTCTTATCTACTGTTGCTTGGTTTACTATTAATTCTTCATTATCTAGCTCTACTTCTTGTTCTTCAGGACCTTCTGTTCCTTCTATTTCTACTGTTTTCATTCCTGTTACAGTTACTGTAAATTGTACTATTACTTCTCCTACTTTTTCTGGTACTGTAACTACTATTCCTTCTCCTGTTAATTCCTCTATTGTGTATTCTTGATCTGTTTCTTGTTGTCCTGTTACGCTTAAGCTTCCTTCTTTATATTCTGTTGCTATAGGTATTTGGTCTTTTATAGCTACTTTTCCTGGTGCTTCTCCATCATTTCTTACTGTTATTGTGTATGTTATTTCGTCTCCTATTGCTACTCTTCCTTCTTTTGCATATGATACTTTTGTTTCTTCTTCTATTTTTGAAGCTTTTTCTATTAATATATGTGGTTTCTTTTCAGTAACTGGATCTGATGTTGCTTTTTGTTCTTCTTCTGTTTTGTCTATTGCATGGTCATCTACTATGGCCGTATTTCCTATTTGTCTTGAATATCCTTCTCCTTCTGGTATTTTATTTGCTGTTACTTCAAAACTTAATGTTATTTGTCCATTTTCTCTTTGTTCCCTAGGTGGTACTGTAACTGTTATTCCATCTCTTAAATCATCTTGTGTTTTTTCGGTTAAGTTTTGTGGTTCTCCATTTAATTCATATGTAGATTCTCCATTTACTTTTATACTTCCTGGTACAAATGTTGTTACTGCTGGAATTGTGTCTTTTATTGCTACGTCTCTTTCTACTCTTCCTTCATTTATTACTGTTATTGTATATCTTATTTTTTCTTGCTCCATTACATAGTCTCTTGTTGTTACTTTTGAACCATCTTTTGCTATTATTTCATATGTTTTATTTTGTGATATTATTGGTCCTATGTATGTGTTTACTACACTTACTGTTCCTTCTTCTGTTGTTGCTGTTGGTTCATAATATGCTAAGCTTTGTCCATCTGCTTCTTCTTCTATTATTGTATATATTATTTCTTGATTATTACTGTTATATTTATCTAATCTTGTAAATGTATGTGTATAGCTGTTTGCTTCTGATAATGTTTCTGTTCCTAGTATTTTTTCTGGATGTTCTGAATCTACTATTTTTACTTGTACTTTTGTTGGTTTTTCATAAACGTTTCTTCCATGCTCCCATTGCTTTGTTACTACTATGTCTATTGGTATTTTTTCAAATTCTACTACTACTTCTTTATCTTCTTTTATATTAGTTATTGGGTTTAATGTTATTGTTCCATCTGCATTTACTTTATACTCATTTGTGCCTAATACTCTTCCATTTATTTTTATTGAACCCTCTTTTACTTGGTATCCTGGAGCTGGTTCTATTTTTATTTCATTTTGGTTTGTTGCTCCATGTACTACTGTTTCATATGGATTATATCCTTCTCCTGATATTGTTCCTCCTGCTACTTTTACTGTTACTTCATTTACAGAACCATCTTCATCTACTACATCTCTTGTTTCGTCATGTAGTTCTACTCTTGTTGTTACTTTATGTGTTTTTATTTTGTATTCATATGTTACTTCTACTTGTGGATATGCATAATTTCCTGTTGCATTTAATGGTGTTACAGATAATTCATATCTTTCGTCTAGTTTTTTACTTAGGTCTTGTTCTGTTGCATCATTAAAGTCTTTTAAGCTTTGTGTTGTATATGCTGTTCCTTCATTTGCTTCTGTTCTTATGTCTGTTGCTAAATTTCCATTTGCTAATGGCACTGGTGTTTCTGTTCCTTCTATATAATGATGTACTATTAATGGTACTTTCTTTAATACATATAAATATGTGACTTCTTGTACACTTGATGTGAATTTACCACTTTTATTTGCTGGTAAATCATATTCTCCATTTGATTTTGTTTTTAAGTCATATTTATCTAACTCTGTGTGTGGTGCTGTTGTATAATTTGTGTCTATTTCACCATATTGAGTTTCATCTACTGCAACTCTTGTTGGATTTCCAGTATTTTGTGTTCCATCTAAATAGTGGTGTACTATTATACTTGATACTCTATTACTAAATGTTACTACTATATGTTTGTTTGATGTCATGTTTGTAAATTGTGGTAATTTTACATTTCCAGATGCGTCTGGTGTAAATTTATATTCTTCGTCATTTATTGTTATTTTTAAGATTTTGTAGCCTGTGTTTGGTTTTATTTCGATTGGTGATGTGCTATTTGCTCCACGTTTTACTATTTCATATGGGTTTTCTATTGTTGAACCATCTCCTGAGATGCTTCCTCCTTTTTCACTTTGTCCTTCTAATAATTTTACCTCTGTGGTGATAACATATTTTTGTAGCTCGTTTTCGACTAAAATGTCTGATGTTTCTGGTATTTCTGGGGCTGATGCTATTTTTCCAAAATTTAATACTAATGCACCTCTGTACATTTTGATGTCTCTTTCATATCCTGCCAAAACCGAATTTGGTGCATCTGTTGTATATCCTATCATTGTAATTTCACCTTCTGCTCTTTCTATTACTTCTGTTATTCTACATGAGTCACCACCACTAAAATATTTTGCCGTAAATTTTCCATCTCCATCAAATTTTATAAATGCTGTATCCTCATACTCATCAGCAAATGGATGAAAATCAATATCTATTTTGCCATCGTTATCTATATCTATTTCAGTACTAGTATCATAATAAAGCCCAACTAAAAATCCCCCATTGCTAGTAGCGTTAACACTAGTTAGTATTTGGTCTCCTTTTGAATCTAAAAATATAGGATTACTCAATCCAATTCCATCATACTCTAATATAATACAATCATATCCAACAGATTCCTTACCTTGTGCAGTTCCATTATAGTTACCTGCTATAATATATTTTCCTCCTGTAGCTAACTTTGTAATTGCTACCGGATTAAAGTCTGTTAGCATTTGATTTGAAATATTTCCAGCATTATATCTATCTATTCTTCCTGTTGTTGTAGTTGATCTATCTGTATCGTAACTTATTACTAAAATTCCCTGATTATCTATAGCATTAATCATATCTTCAATTTTTGATTCTGCTGGTATTTCAGCAGTACGTTGTTGAATTCCTTGTCCACTATATTCAAGTATTTGGGGCCTACCTTGTGTATTTGCTCCTACTATTATATTATTGTTGTTTTCTACTATGCTAACAGCCCTAACACTTTGTTTAGCATCTGAAATTTCCTTACACCATAGATATGATCCATTACTTGATAATTTTATAACAAAACCTTTTTCATATTGTGTTGTATTTGTTATTCCGGTTGCTTGTGTATCAACTTTTAAATTTGAACCATTAAAATATCCTACAACTACGTATCCATGGTCTTGTGTTTGTATTACTTCTTTTCCCCATGTTTCATATCCGCATGAAATATTTTTAGCAAATTCTACTTTTCCTTTATTTGTGAATTTTACTACAAATCCTGAATAAAGAATATCATTTCCTACTATATCAGTTATACCATCTCTATCGAAGTCACATTTACCTTTAAAATACCCTATTGCTATGATTCCTCCGTCTACTGTTTTTTCAGCTGATTCTATATAACTAAAACCATTTTCTATATCCAAATTATACCACGAAATCCCCTCCGTAATTTCTTCCGGCTTACTCTCATCTATACCAAAATAATATGTTCTATTTTCCTCATCTTCTGGTAATTCATATCCATTTGCTGCTTGCACTTCTACTGCCTTATATAATCCACTTTTTAATGCATAAGAAATTATTCCATTCTCATCTGTAGTCACAACTCTTACAGATTTTCCATTTATTGTTTCTAATTCACCTACTACTTGTCCATAGATATCCTTTGCAGCTCCTATTTCTTTATATTCTTCATTAATTTCTATTAATTTAAATTTAGTGTTTGGTATAGGAGTTTGCGTTCCTTTTTCTACCTTTTTTAGTTCAAATAATGGTTCATCTTGTATTCCTATTTGTATATTAACATTTTCATTGCTTTGGTTTGTTACCGTTATATCTTGCCTTTCATCTACTAATCTTACTAGTCCATTTCCTGATAATATATCAATTTCTAAATTACCACTTTTTCTTTGTGCTCTGAATCTTAAAGCTTCTGAATTTAACCTATATCCTACTGGCGGTACTGTTTCTGTTATTGTATATACTCCGGTTACTTGAGGTTTTGTTGCAACATATTCATATAAACCACTGATTGTTATTATTCCATCCTGGTTAGTTGTATATACTTCTCCTCCCTCTTTTATTCCTTCTCCTTCTATTTTGTATTGTGCATTTTTTAAAGTATTATTTGAATTTTTTGCATATTTCTTTAGAGTTATTGAATATGTTGGTATTTTCTCATCTTCTAATTCTGCATTTACTGTATCTTGTGCATTTGTTCCATATGCTGATGTTCCTATTGTTATAGTTGGTGTGTTTACAAAATTTCCTGATATTCTTTGAAATTGTAAATTTCCATTACTATTAGTTATTTTAAATTGTATAGCTGTATCTGATACATAATATCCATTTGCTGAAACTTCTGTTAATGTATATGTTACTTCTCTTGATAACCCTGAAATGGTTAATTTCCCTTTATTATCTGTAGCTATTGTCATTCCTGTATTTCCTAAATTTCCACCTTTTATATTATACATTACTCCTGGAATTACAGTTTCTTTTCCTTTTTCTTTTTTAGTTATTATTAATTGATATTTTGGAGTATTCTCCACCTCAATATTTAATGTTCCTCTATTATTTCCGTCTGGTTGTATAATAGAAGAATCTTTTATATTTTCATTACCTGATATTTTTTCTAATACTAATTGTTCATTTTGTACTTTTACTTTGAATCTAAACTCCATTGCATTTTTTTCATACGCATTTGGTGTACTAATTTCTTTTAATGTATAAGTTTTATCTACATATAAATTTTCTATTGTGATAGTTCCATCGGCTTTCGTAGATCCTATTCTAGTTTCTGTTTCCCCATCTGCTGTTACAGTAAATATAGCACCTTGTATAGGGATTTGTGTATCTTCTTTTAATTTCTTTAGGTTTAAATTATATTTTCTTTCTATACTAAAACCTAATTTACTTGTTTCTGTTTCTGTTTGGAATTTTCCGGCACTTGTATCCAAGCAAAAATATACTGCATGAGTACTATATGATATGTCATTGTATTGTACCGTTGTTGGTACTTGTATTTTATAACTAAATACTCTTGTTTCTTTTACTTGTAATCTATAACTTCCTAAATCAATTAAATATGATTTTACTTTTGAAAAATCTGGCGTCTTTGTCCAATTGTTAGTTGTATTCTCAATATCTGGCGTTACATTTTCTTTATCAGAATACCAAACTGTTACATATGGTTTCAATTCTTCTGGAACTACTATTCCATTATTTAACATTGTTGTTGTATAATTAGAGCCTAATTCCGCTCCATTTATACAAAATGTATTTCCTTGAGATGGAATTTTTCCTAATATTTTTATTTCACTTATTGTTCCTGAATAATTATTAGCAATTTCTACATTAATATTAGCAGTATCTGCTTCTGTTTTGTCTATTTTTGCAATTTGAGGTGCTATAGCTGTTTCATTTTTTTGGTTATATTGTGTTGCTTCTTGATTTGTAAGTAACGAACTTGGTGAAACGAAAAACATATTATCTTTAGCATAATTTACTTGCTCTACATCATTAAGATTTCCATTAACATCATAACTATCTTGTATTCCGATCTTTATAGTTTTCACAATTTTCATTACTTGCATATAATTCTATTATTTCAGTTTTAGTTATCATTTTTGGATTCGCTGTTATATTGCAATTTATTGTAATATTGTAATTTGTTGGATTTTCATTTTCAGTTTCCAGTTGAATAAATTTTTGTCCATCAATGTCTAATACCTCATGTGCTAAAATTTTAATATTACTTGTTGAAGGTGTTATTTTATTTACTTTTAATTCTAATACATCTGATGGCAATTTTACTAAAAATTTGCCATTTTTCCAACCTTCCATATTGTAATAAGAAGATAATGTTGTTATTTTTATGTCTATATTTTCTTCTTCTTTTTGTGTACCAAAAGTATCTCTATCTATCTCTATTGTTGCTACAGAAATTGGAGCCTCATACAATGCTATGCCTATATCTGTATCAATAGTCTCATATTCTGCACCTTCTGTCCTTTTTATATTTCCAGTTAAATATGAATATATATTTTGTAATTTATCAAAATTTGGTTTAGTAAATCTCTGACATAATTCACTATCATTGATTTCTTTTATATTATACACTGTAAAGTTACTATTTTTATTTACTTTACTTGTTTCTATTCTTATATGTTTTACTGGCGTTTCATATTTGTACGGATTTGAACTACTGTATGTATTCCAATTATCTTTTGTAAATGTATTTATTAAATGCCCATCTTCTGCATTATATACTCTTATCTCTCCTCCTTCGCCTAAAGTATTATCTGCTCCTGAAAAATATATTCCTATATTTTTAGAAAATTCAGACATATCATAAAATGTATCTTCAGTATCTTGGAATCTGTCTTCATCATTTTCTCCTGTTTGCTCTTTCATTTGAAGTGAATATATTTCATATTTTGAACCTGTATATGCAATCCACTTCACTTCGTATGTATCATTATATGTCTGCTCTTCTATATTATTATATATTTTTAATGGCTCCCTTTTAGACACAACATACTGATTATCATAACTCCTGTATTTTCCAACTGTTACATCAAATCTTGCCATTTCTCCTTCTGGTTTTCTCCATAAAAAGTTTAAAGTCTTTGTCGCTATATTAGATTTTATAGGATTTTCAAATTCTGGATTTGGATTATTATATCCTTCATAATATGCTTGTATTGGAATTTGCGTACTTATTGTATCCTCTCCAAGTTCTTCATATGCTTGTATTGGGTATACTACTTTGAACCTATACATATTAGTTCTTGGTACATATTTAGTTACTATTTTACTTGCGTTTATTTCGGAAATCCTTTTAGCTACAAACTCTCCTGTTGTTTGATTGTATGTATATGTTATATCAGTTCCTGTTATTTCTACTTTGGTTGGCATATATCCATTTAATGGAGGTATTTTTCCTGTTAAGTAAGAAGAGTTCAAAATTGCTAAATTTTTATCCTCTTTTGTTTGTATATAAAAAGATAGATTTACATTTCCTCCCTGCTTATCTATTACGTCATCTATGTTTTGAGCTCCAGAATAGTCATATATACTACAAGATACACTTGCATACCAATCTACAGTAAAATTTACTGCTTTTCTAATTGTCGTTCTTTGACCATTATCTGCTACGTGCTCTCCTGTTAATATTATTTGATTTGTTTTACTACTATATTTATTGGTATCTAAACCTAAATCTTGGGCTTTTACTGTTGCATATATTAACTTTTGTGTTCCTTTATTTATAGTTTTCAAATTTATTTGTTTTGTATTTTCTGATATATAATTTCCACTTATTACATCATCTTCTACTATTGCAGTTTTTAGGTTGATATTCTGACCTTGTATTGTTATTTGTCCATTTTCTAATTTGCCATTTGTTAATACATTTAAGTTCATATACAACGTATCTGTTTGAGTTATCTCTTTACATGTTCCTCTTATTTTATCTGCATAGCCATCATTATCTAAATCTTGCAAAAAGAAAGCATCAAATTTTACATAATCTGTATTTGAGACTCTGTCTTCTCCTTCTTTAACTTTTTGATATTCCATTGCTCTTGCTAATTCAGGATTATAATCATTGTTTATTTGCTTAAAATTATTAAAAATTGTAATAGACGATGCTATAAATAACAATAATAATGATATTATTGCTATATTTATTAATAACTTATTTTTTTTCTTTTGCATTTTTGACCTCCATATTTTCTTTATTTGCATAAATATTTTATATATTTAAATATACCATTTATAAAAGTTCATTTTTTTAACTTATTTTTATAATATACATAATATTGCCCTGCATCCGCTTTTCGTGTATTGCCATCTGTCATCCCTATTACTTGCTGATAGTTTTTGAGACGAAATGCTATATGAATATCCTCTTACTGTATGGTATGTTTTGTATCTACTTTCCATTGTATCTTCTGTTACATTACCTGCTAAATTATATATATTACATGCCTTTGTTTGTTCACTCGAACCCGTAGGTATCATAGCATAATCGTCAGCTCCTTTAAACGTCATTGAACCATCAGTATTCTCATAATAAAAACTTGAATGTGAAAAATTTGCCCAATTTGTTGAATCATCGCAAATATCACTTTTTGTCTTATCTCCACATTCTATTAGCCACATTAGGGTTCTATCAAATAAAGATCCATATATCATAGTTGTATATATGTTTTCATTTGTTCCTCTCAATCCTCTGCATTTTCTATAATTGTTATTCCAATCTTCGTTAAGTATATCTGTATTCATTCTCCTTACTACTGCTGATCCTTCAATAGATAAGTTTCCTGTCTCATATCTTCCTATGTAAAAACCACCATATTTTGCTATACTTATTAAAATTCCTTCATATTCTCTTTCATACTCCATAGATAATTCTCCATAATTATCATATATATATCCATATTTTTCCTGATTTTTTCTAATATACGATATGCTGTAACTGGTACTAAAATAAGGTTCTTTGTAATCTCCAACATATATTAGACCATTTGTAACACCTTCGCTCCATTTCAATGGTTTTGCACCTGTTGTAGTATCCACATTTTCTCCTGTTGCACTACTATCAAACTCATATAGCTTCCCCCAATATTTTCTATTATAATCCATTCCATATATCTTACTTATATCTGGCACTGGTACCCACACATATTGATTTCTTTCCTTTTTGGCAGTTGCTACATTTCCATTGTTTACTTCTGTTGTTCCCTCATATATTACATATCCAGTATTTATATTATTTTCACCAGTAGCCTTACTTCCTACATAACCATTTGGTACTGGTACTTTAGCACCACTAGCATCTTGTTCCATATGCATATATTCATTATTTGCCGTTACTTTTTCTATTTTCTTTATATAATCATCACTTATACTCACCATTGCCTGTATTGATGGTTCTTCTGCCTTTTCCGTGCTATTTACTGAAACAAAAAATACCTGAAATAATACCGCTAGTATAGCAATTACAAGTATAATCGCTATTAATTTTATGGTTATTATTTTTCCTGTATTCCCCTTCTCTTTTGGGTTTATTTTTTCTTTCTCCTTTTTTACATTGGTTATCTTTTCTTCGTTTACATTTTCGTTCATTTTCATTGTTTTTACCTCCAAAAAACCTAATTTATTAATGTACATTTTTACACACTCAAAAATCTTTGTAAATAGGCATTTTTTTTACATGTTTCTATATTTTTTTTACATTTTATTACGGAAATGGTTATTTAAGGAAATAAGTTTTTAATTTTTACATTTATTTATTAACTTATACATATTTTTGTAATATTTTTATACTTTTCTTACGCATATGCGGAAAAGCCTTTTTGATTTTAATTATTGTAGCATATATTTTTATAGTTAATATTAAAAGGGCTAATGATAGTTTCCCATCATTAACCCTTTTTGGTTTACATCTTTTTTATTACATTTTTTCTTCTAAATCATTGAATTTTGCTATATTAATCATAAGTAAAGATACCTCTAATATTTCTAATTTTGCTTTTCGTATTCCATATACACTCTTTTGCCAAATTTTATTTCATTAAACCATTTTTGTAGTTCCATAATTATAATTGGTGCAAATGATATTAGTATTGTATATAGCCATTGTGTGCTATTTAAAGGTACTAATTTAAATATTTCTGCAATTTGTGGAATTATTACTACTATTACTTGTAAGGCCGTTCCTAATAAAAATGCTCCTATTAAATATTTATTTCCAAATATTCCACTTTTAAATATTGATTCTTCGCTTTTTATGTTAAAACTGTGTACAAGTTCTAACATTCCTAAAGATACAAATGCCATTGTTCTTCCTACTTCTATTCCATATAAGTTGTTTCCTACGCTAAATGCAAATAATGTGAGCATTCCGTAGCATTACTCCTTGAGTAAATATTTTTCCCCATAATCCATCTGCAAATAAACCTTTTTTTGAATCTCTTGGTTTTCTATTCATTATGTTCTTGTCAGCTGGCTCTAAACCTAATGCTATTGCTGGAAGTGAGTCTGTAACTAAATTAATCCATAATAGTTGTATTGCAAGTAATGGACTTTTTAGGCCTAATAATATTCCTATAAATATTGTTACTATTTCTCCTATATTTGTTGCTATTAGGAAGTGTATTGCTTTTCTAATGTTTTCAAATATATTTCTTCCTTGTTTTACCGCTTCTACTATTGTTACAAAATTATCATCTGCTAAAACCATGTCTGCTGCATTTTTGGCAACATCTGTGCCGTTTTTGCCCATTGCAACTCCTATATCTGCATTTTTTAATGCAGGTGCATCGTTTACTCCATCTCCTGTCATTGCTACAACTGCTCCTGTACTTTGAAATGCTTTTACTATTCTTACTTTATGCTCTGGTGATACTCTTGCAAATACTGAATATTGCATTATATTTTTCTCTAATATGTTTTGTGGTATTAAGTCTAACTCACTTCCTGTAATTGCAAGGTTTCCTGGCCTTAGTATTCCTAATTCTTTTGCAATGGCTACTGCTGTTGCTATATGATCTCCTGTTATCATTACTGTTTTTATACCTGCACGTCTACATGTTGCTATTGCTTCTTTTACGCCTTCTCTTGGTGGATCTATCATTCCTATTAACCCTACAAATATTAAATCGTTTTCTATGTTTGCACTTTCTATTTTATTTGGCAAATTGTTTATGTTTTTATATGCTACTGCTATTACCCTTAAGGCTCTATTTGCCATTTTTATATTTTCTTCTTCTATTTTCCTTAAGTTTGATGCATCCATATTTTTTATTGTTGTTCCTGTATAATATTTGTTACATTTTTTTATTAAAACGTCTGGCGCACCTTTGGTAATAACTAAATATCTTCCGCTGTCTTTATGTATGCTTGTCATCATTTTTCTGGTTGAATCAAATGGTAAGTCTGCTACTTTTTCGTATTCCTTATATAAATTGTATTTGTTTATATTATTTTTTAATGCACTTTCTACTATTGCTATTTCTGTTGGTTCCCCTATTAGACTTTGCTTTACATTTAAAGATTGTGCTTCTATTTCAACATCTGTACACATAGAGCCTAATTTTAATAAATGTTCTTTGCTTGCGTTTTCCATTGTGAAAAATTCTACTACTTGCATTTTGTTTTGTGTTAATGTTCCGGTCTTGTCCGAACATATTACGCTACTACTTCCTAATGTTTCTACTGCTGGAAGCCTTCTTATTATGCTGTTTTTCCTTGCCATTTTTGTTACACCTATTGATAATACTATTGTAACTATTGCAGGTAATCCCTCTGGAATTGCTGCTACTGCTAGCCCTACTGATGTCATAAACATTTCTATTATTGGTATTTTCTTAAATAACCCTATTATAAATATCGCTACACATATTGCTAAACAGCCTATTCCTAATGTTTTTCCTACTTGTGATAACTTTTTTTGTATTGGTGTTTGAGGTGTTTCATTTGTTATTATCATGTGTGCAATTTTTCCTACTTTTGTGTTCATGCCTGTTTCGGTTACTATTGCTTCGCCATGTCCATTTACAACTATTGTTGAAGAAAATGCCATATTTATAATATCTCCAATCGGTGCATTTTCATTGGCTATTATTCCTTCTTCTTTAGTAACTGGTACTGTTTCCCCAGTTAGGCTTGATTCATCTATTTTCAAGTTCGATGCACTTATTATTCTTGCATCTGCTGGTACATAGTTTCCACTTTCTAAGAATACTATATCACCTGGTACAACTTCACTTCCTTTTATTGTTAATACTTTTCCTCCTCTTCTTACTTTTGCAAGTGGCGCCGTCATATTTTTTAACGCTTCTAATGATTTTTCTGCTTTTGATTCTTGAATTAACCCCATTATTCCATTAAATATTACTATTGCTATAATTATTATTGAGTCTATGTAATCACCACTGCCATCAAGCTTTGCTACTATGGCCGAAATTATAGATGCTATTATTAGTATTATTATCATAAAGTCATTAAATTGCTTTATAAACCTTATTAGCAGATTTTCTTTCTTTTTGTCTGCTAATTTATTTTCCCCAAAATGTTCTAGTCTTTTTTTGGCTTCTTCTTCCGTTATACCATACTCTCTGTTTGTCCTAAAGTTTTTCTCAATTTCGTTTATTGTTTTAGTGTACCACATAAAAAACACTCTCCTTTGTAAATATTCATAATACTATTTATATGCCTGTATTTATTTTTTATGAGTGTTTTATTTATGAATATTTTGAGAGTGCTTTTATTGATTTTAATTTTTTAATTTCATTGATAGTAGCTTACTTATTCCGTTTTCTTCCATTGTGACTCCATATACAGTGTCTGCTGATTCCATTGTTCCTTTCCTATGTGTTATTACTAGGAATTGTGTTTCTTTGCTGAATTTCTTTAAATAATCTGCAAACCTATATACATTTACATCATCTAGTGCTGCTTCTATTTCATCTAATATACAGAATGGTGCTGGATTTATTTTTAGTATTGCAAATAGTAATGCTATTGCGGTAAAGGCTTTTTCTCCTCCTGATAATAACATCATGTTTTGCAATTTTTTGCCTGTTGGTTGTGCTCTTATGTCTATTCCACATTCTAATAAGTTTGATTCATCTTCTAATATTAATTCTGCTTTTCCTCCACCAAATAGTTCAATAAATACTTCATTAAAATATTTATTTATTAAGGCAAATTTTTCTGCAAATTGAGTTTTCATTGTCTCTGTTATTTCTGATATTAAGTTTCTTAATTTTCCTGCGGTGTTGTCTAAGTCTAAACGTTGCTCGCACATAAAGTCGTACCTTTCTTTTGTTTTTTTGTATTCTTCTATTGAGTCTATGTTAATGCTTCCTAGGTCTCTTATTTCATTTCTTAAACGATGTACTTCTTTATTTGCTACTTGAATATTATTTGGCTTTTCATACCCTTCTGCATTGTTTGGTGTTATTTCATATTCTTCCCATAGGTTGTTTATGACTTCGTCTATATCTTGTTCCATTTTTGTTTTCTTTACGTCTATTTTTACAAGTTGCTCTTTTAAGTCTTCTATTATTTTAAATTTATCTGCTATTTCTTGTTCTTTTTGGCTTAATTCTTCGTTTTTGCTGTTTCTTGAAGTTTTTAGTTCTTCTACTATTCCTCCACTGTTTTCTACTTCTTGCTTTATTTGCTCTATTTGTGCATTTAATTCTACTATTGCTTTTTCTAATAATTCATTTTCTTGCTTTATTCTTTCTATTTCTTCTTCTTTATTATTTATGCTTGTGTTGTTGTTTTGTATGTCTGTGTCTATTCTTTCTAGCATTTCATCTATTGATAAGTTGCTTTCATCAAATGATGACACTGATATTTTTAAGTTTGTTATGTCTAATTTTAAATCGTCTATATATTTTTGGTTGTCTTTATTTGCTCTTGCAAATTCTTCTATAACAGCATTTAATTCGTCTATTTCTTTTTTTAAGATTTCTATTTCTTTTTCTTTTTGCTCTTTTACATTTCTGTTTTCTACTTTTTGCTCTTCTATTTGCTTTTGCTCTTCTTTTAGCTTTTCAAGCCTTCCTTCTAATTTTGCTATATTTTCTTCTAGTGATACTACTTTCTGCTTTTCTGTTGCATATACTATTTCTATTTCTTGTAGCTCTTTTTCTAGCCTTACTGCATTTTCTATAATGTCTACTATTGATTCTGCGAATTTCTTTTTTTCTTCTTCTTGCTCTGTTATTTGACCTTCTATTTTCTTTAATTGTTTTTCTAGCGTTTCAATTTCGCGTCCTCTACCTAAAATGTTTACTGTTTTTTTCATTACGCTTCCACCAGACATTACTCCAGATGGATTTATTAGGTCTCCTCCTACTGTTACTATTCTAAATGTATAACTATTTTGCTTTGCTAGTTTTATTGCAGTTTCCATGTCTTCTACTATTACTGTTTTTCCTAATAAGTTTAACACTATTTGCTCATATTTTTTATTGTATTTTACTAAATCTGATGCAACTCCTACTATTTTATCTATGCCTTTTTGGTTAAATTTATCTAATTTTTTACCTTTTACTGCTGTTATTGGCAAGAATGAGGCTCTTCCTAAATTTCCTTTTTTTAAGTATTCTATTAATTTTTTTGCAGTTTGCTCATCTTCTGTAACTATGTTTTGTAGTGCTGCCCCTAAACACATTTCTATTGCTGTTTCATATTCACTATCTACTGATATAAGGTTTGCAAGTACTCCGTCTACTCCTGCCTTTAAGTTACTATCTTTTTCGCAGTCTACAAGCAAGCTTTTTACACTTTTTATATATCCTTCTTTTTCCTTTTCTGTTTCTACTAGGAAATTATACCTTGATGTTTTCATTCTGAATTCATCTTTTAGCCTATTTATTTTTTCATCATAATTTTTTAGCTTTTCATTGTTTTTTTCTTTTTCTTCATTTACTTGTTTTAATTTATTTTCTGCAGAGTTTCTGGTACTCTCTATTTCTTGAAATCCTTTTGATAATTCTTGTTTGTTCATTCTGGTTTCGTCTAATTCTGATATTGTACTTGTAATTTCTTGTTTTACTGCTTTTTGCCTTTTTTCTAAGTTTTCGTAGTTAACGTCTTGTGTATTTATTTCTCCTGCTAGTTCATACCTTTTGTCTACGTCTTGTTCTACTTTTTGCTTTTTCTCTTCTATTTCTAGTTCTTTGCCTGATAATTTTTTGTTTAATTCTTCTAATTCTTTTTCCTTTGCCTCTAATTCTTTGCTAAATTTCTCTTTGTTTTCATTTAAGTTTACTTTTTTGGCTTGCTTTTGCTCCTTTTCTTCTTGTAATTCTTTTATTCTTTGTTTTACTTGTTCTATTTCTTGTACATAGCGTGTGCTATTTGTTTTGTTGTTTTCTATTCTTTCTTTTGATACATTTATTTCTGAATTTATTTTTTCTATTTTGTTTGTGCTTTCAAAACTGCTATTTTGCACTTCTTCTATTCTTGCTGTTATTTCGTCTAGCTCTTTTTTTAGCAACTCTTTTTGCTCTCTTGCTTTTGTTTGTTTTTCATCTTCATCATCATATTGGTTTTGCATTATTTCTTCGTCTTTTACTATTTCTTCTAGCTTTGATTTGTATGTTTCTATGTTGTATAAAAATAGCCCTACTTCTATGTTTTTTAGCTCTTCTCTTAAGTCCAAAAATTTCTTTGCTTTTTCAGATTGTGCTTTAAGTGGCTCTAAATTTGATTCTATTTCTGATAATATATCGTTTATTCTTAAAAGATTTAGCTTTGTTTGCTCTAGCTTTTTTTCTGATTCTAGCTTTCTTGTTTTGTATTTTACTATTCCTGCCGCTTCTTCGAATATTTTCCTTCTATCTTCAGATTTGTTGCTTAATATTTCGTCTATTCTTCCTTGTCCTATTATTGAGTAGCCATCTTTTCCTATTCCTGTATCCATGAAAAGCTCTAACACGTCTTTTAACCTACATGGTGTTTTGTTTATGAAATACCCTGTTTCTCCGCTTCTATATATTTTCCTTGTAACGGTTACTTCCGTATATTCTATTGGTAATTTTCCATCTGTATTGTCTATTACTATTGATACTTCTGCAAAACCTAATGATTTTCTGTTTTGCGTTCCAGCAAAAATAACATCAGAAGAGTTTTGCCCCCTTAATGATTTCATGCTTTGCTCCCCTAATACCCATCTAATGCTATCTGATATATTACTTTTTCCTGAACCGTTTGGCCCTATTACTGATGTTATTCCTGGCTTAAATTCTAATACTGTTTTGTCTGCAAATGATTTAAATCCTTGTAATTCTAACCTTTTTAAATACATGTTTTTCTCCTACTTTTCTTCTTGTTTTTCTTTTACTTTTTACATTTTTTTATGTTTCTGCTCATTTGTTTTACTGCGAATATTTTATGTTTTTTATGTACATTTGCATTATGTTTAATTTATATTTATTATTTCCAAGCAAGTTTCTAAATTCTTAATTTCTTTTTTCTCTATATTTTCATAATACTTGTCCATACTTAAGTTGTCACTAATCATTTTTAATGCTAATAATGGTATTTTGTACATATCACATATTATTGCTATTGAGTGTAATTCCATGTCAAATACTACTGTTTCTTTTATATCTGTTTTTGTTACAAAGCTTTCTGCTGAATAACATGGTGCTTTTCGTACAACTATATTTTCTTTATCAAGGACTGTGCTTTTCGAATTTTCATATGTGTTTATTTCTACTAAGTTTTGGTTTCCTACATCTTTCATACTATATTTTTCTTCTCCGGGAATTTCCCATTCGTAATTATATGATTTTGTTACATTTACCCATGTGCCTATTTCTATGTTCGTTGAGCCTGCATAACCTATGTTTACTGCTATATCTGGCTTTTCGTTTTCGGCTAAATATTTTGTTAGACTTATGGCTGTTTTTTGTTTACCTATTCCTGCTATTAGCATTGTTTCGTTTTCATTTTTATATGTGTTTTCGTTTACTTTTTGCATTTTAAACTTTTTTATTATTCCTTCTGCTTCTTTTTCCATAGCACATATATATAGTTTTTTCATGATTTATTTGCTCCTTTTATATTGGTGACTATCTTATAATTTATTAACTATATTCGAGTTTCTCTTACTCAATTTCACTAGCCACTTGATTTATAACTGCTGTATATTCTTCTAACTTTTCATCTAATCTTTTTTGGCATTTTTTAAAAATTTCAACTAAATGTTCTATATTGTCTGTCGTTTGAGCTTCATATAATGCTTCTCTATATTCTTTATTGTATTCGTCATCTATTGCAATAAGGTCTATATTATTTTCTAAACATTGTCTAAATATAATAAATCTACCTATTCTACCATTTCCATCTTGAAAAGGATGTATATGTTCAAATTTTTGATGAAAATCTGCTATAGAATAAATATTTTTTTCATTTTCTTTCCAATCTTCTAATAAATTAAACATTGTACTTTCAACTAAGTGTGGCTCACATAATTTTAAATCTGTTTTGGCAAGCCTATTTTCATATTTTTTCCACTTTCCTATATTATCTATTTCATCATCTGTACTGCCTTTTTTTAAAATTCTGTGCCAATTCCACAATAAATACTTGTCAAATGGCTCTTTTAGTGTGTTAATGACGTTATCGAACAATTCTAAAGAATTTTTTGTTTCTATAATATCATCTAAAAAATGTTCCCCCATAACTTGCTTTTTTTCTAATAAATCTATTAAATTTTCCTTGCTAAATGTACTCCCCTCTAGTTTATTTGAATTATATAAATATTCTATTTTTATTGCATCGTATGCTGAATTTTTTATTTTTGATAATTTCTGCATGACTTCTATAGATATTTTCATTGCCATCTTTCCTTTTATAATTTATATTCATAGTTTAACATATTCTGACAAATTTTACTAGACTTTATTTGAATTTTCATTTTCGTAATTTTATAAAAATATTTGGAATATAAAAAATGTTTAAAAAAAGGACGGACATTAGTGCTTTTTACACTAACGTCTGTCCCTAAATTTCGGATTTTTAGAACCGTCCCTACTTTTCTCTTTCGTAATAGTCTAGGCTTTCTCCGTCTGCTTCTGCTTCTTCTACCGTATATTTTATTTCGTTTCCTTCGTCATCATATTTTCTTAAACCTGTAAATGTATGCGTCCAGTTATCGTCTTGTGTTAATGTGTATTTATCTACTACTTCTGGTTTTCCTTCTTCTTTTACTTGTATTTCTACTTTTGTTGGTCTTCCATAAGTATTTTTGCCATCGTTCCATGTTTTTGTTACTTTTAGATTTTTTACGAATTGCATTTTTGTGTCATGTGTTGTTTCTTTTGTTTCTTCTTCTTGTCCTGTTGCATTTAATTTTATTGTTGCTTTTACTTTGTTTGTGAAGATTTTTTCTGCTTCGCTTTGAGGTTGTTTTGTGCTTATTCCTTTGAATACTACTCTTATGTTTTTAGTTATTTCTATTGGATCTACTTGTGCTAATTCTTCTGCGTCTGTTTCAATTCCTTCTCTTGTTTCATGCCATGTTATTGTGTAAATTTTTGCACCTTCTACTTCACTTTGTTCATCAGGTATTTCTGCATATTCTCCGTTGTCTAAAAATTCTTTTAACCATTCTTCTTCACCAGATGTTTCTTTTCCTTCTTGTGTTGCTATTTCCTTCATTTTTTCTTTATCTAGTGCATATGGTAATGTGTCTACTATTGTTATTTCTGCATTTCCTTTGTAGCTTTTTATTTGTGCTGTGTATTTTATTGTATAGTTTAATTCTTCATCTTTTGATGTTATTATTTGTGTTCCGTCTTTTACTACACTTTGTACCATGTCTGCACCTTTTAATGCATAGTAATATTTTACATCTATTGGAGCTTTTGTCATATATCCACTGCTGTTTTCTGCCTCTTTATATAATTCATAGCCTTCTTGTATTTCTTCATTTTTTAACGCTTCTGTTGCATACATGTCTCCTATTTTTCCGTCTATTGTTGTTTCTGGTGCATTGTCTCCACCTAATAGTTTTACAGGTATTTCTGTTTCTGCTTTTGTTGCTTTATCATATATATAATGATGTACTATAACTTTTGCTGGTATTTTTTCAAATTCTACTTCTATATGTATATTTGATGTTATTCCTTGTAGCTCGTTTACTGTTACTACTCCTGTTTCTTCATCTACTGAATATTCATTTTCTTGTAATTGTACTCCGTTTTTTGTTATTGCTTTTAATACTTTGCCATCTACTGTTACATCTTTTACTTGATAGTTTTCCGCTGGTGTTGCTACTATCGGTAATGTAGAATTTTGTCCATGTTCTACTGTTTCATAAGGTTTGTAGCCTTCTCCATTTATTGTTCCTCCTGCTACTTGTACTTCTTGTGTTTGAACGTCTCCTTCTTCACCTATTACTTCTTTTTGTTCTCCATGTGTTTTTACAGAAGTTGTTATTTCATATTCTTTTACTTTATATTCGTAAGTTACTTCTACTTGTGGATATGAATATTTTCCTTCTGCATTTAATGGAGTTTGTGATAGTTCGTATTGCGCTGCTAATTTTTTATCATCTCCTACTTCCTCTTCTGTATAGAAATCTTTTAAGCTTTGTGTTGTATAGTCTGTGTTTTCTTCTCCTTCTTGATGTTCATCACTTGCCTCTGCTCCATTTGCTAATGTTACTGGATTTGTTGTTCCTTCTAAATAATGATGTACTGTTAATGGTACTTTCTTTTCTACATATAAATATGTAACTGTTTTTGGTTCTGGAGCAAATTGTCCACTCTTTTCTAGTGGTAATACATAGTCGTCTCCTTCTTTTTTTAGCTCGTATTTATCTAATTCTGTGTGTGGTTCTGTTGTATAATCTGTTCCTATTTCTCCTACTTTTGTTTCATCTGGTGCTACTTGTTTTGGTTCATCTTCACTTTCTGTTCCATCTAAATAGTGATGTACTGTTACACTTGAAACTGTATTACTAAATGTTACTACTATGTGTTTGTTTGATGTCATGTTTTCAAATTTTGGGAATGTGAATTTTCCTGTTTCTGCCTCTGGTGTGAATGGATATTCTTCATCATTTACAGTTATACTTAATATTTTATAGGTTGATTCTGGCTCTACTGTTATAGTTCCCTTACTATCTTTTCCATGTTGTACAGTTTCTACTGGTACATCTGGATTTTCTCCTCCTGTTATTGTTCCACCTTTTTCTTTTCCATCTAATTGTTTTACTTCTGTTGTTATTGTATATTCTTTTAATTCATTTTCTACATCAATACTTGATTTTTCTGGTACTTCTGGTGCTGTTACTTTTTCTCCATAAGTTAGTATAAATCCATCTGAATTTTTTGTTAATGCTAAGTCTGTTCCTGAACTTGATACAGGTTTGTTTGCATTTACTGTTTTACTGTTAAAATATCCTACAGCAACGTATTCATCTTTTTTGGTTTCTACTACATCTGTTATTTGTTCCATGTCAGAACCTTGCATTTGCTTATAACTTTCGTAGTTTCCTTCTCCATTATATTTTATTAAAATAGCATCTGTTGTTCCTAATATACTAGAAACTTGGTTTGTATTATCATTTGTAAAGTCTACTTTACTGCTATGTGTATAAGCACTTACTATAAAGCCTCCATCTTCTGTTGTATCTATTGATGTAATTATATCGTCATTACTTCCTCTTACATATTTTGCATTACTTATATCTTGTCCATTATATTCTACTATAATTCCGTCATAGTATGATCCGTTTGATGCTACATCTATTGCTGTACCCATGTAGTTACCTGCTATAATGTATTTTCCTGTACTTAATTTTATTATTGCTACTGGATTAAATTCTGTTGTTATTCCATCTGTTACGCTTCCTCCAGAATAAGTATCTATTCTTCCTGTTGTGCTAGATGTTGATACTGTTTTATCACTACTTACTACTATAACCCCATCATTTTCTATTTTTGTTACCATGTCTTCTATATTTGTACTAGCTGTTATAGTTGTACTATGCTGACTTGTTCCTTCATCATTATATTCTTCTATTTTTGGATTTCCGTCTGTATTTGCACCTACTATAATATTTCTATTTGTGTCTTCCACTGCACAAACTGCATTTACATTTTGGCTTGCATCTGCTATTTCTGCACTCCATACGTATTCTCCGTCCTTTGTAAATTTTATAACAAAGCCTTTTTCATATTTTGTAGTATCTGTTAAATTTGTTTGTACTTCATTTACTTTTAAATTAGAACCACTAAAATATCCTACTACTGCATATCCTTCATCTTGTGTTTGTACTATGTCTAATGCTTTAACCTCAGATCCAGATGTAATTTTTTTTGCAAATTTTAATGTTCCATCTGTTCCAAATTTTGCTATAAATCCTGCATATTCTGCTAGTGCTCCTGTTAAATCTTCTTTTCCATCTCCATCTAAATCTATTGCATTTGTATAATATCCTGCAATTACAGTTCCTTCATCTTTTGTTTTTTCTACAGCTTCTACTTTGTTCCAGCCTTCACCTGCTACTTCGTTTGCCCATGCAACTCCTTGTTCTGTTTCTTGTGCTTTACTCTTTCCTATACCAAAGTAATATGTTCTACTTGTTTCTTCATCTATAAATACATATCCGTCTACGGCTTGTACTTCTATTGCTTTATATAGTCCACTTCTTAATCCATAAGAAATTACACCATTTTCATCTGTTGTTACTACTCTTTCTTGCTTACCATTTATTAGTTCTTCTTCTCCTACTGGATTTCCTGTAGTGTCTTCTGCTGGTCCTACTTCTCCATATGTTTCATCTATTTCTACTAATTTAAATTTTGTATTTGGTATTGGTAGCTCTGTATCTTTTTCCTTTTTAGTTATTTTGAATAATGGTTCATCTATCAAACCTATCTGTATAATTGCATTTTGGTCTTCTGGACTTGTTATTGTTATATCTTGCTTTGTTTTTGTTTCTTCTGGTCCTGCTGTTTCGTCTGCTACCATTCTTATTAGTCCTTCTCCACCACTTAATATTTCTATATCTAATTTATTTTCGTTTTCTTCTTTTCTTTCTGCTTTGAATTTTAATGGTGTTGGATTTAAGCTATATCCTTCTGGTGGTGTTATTTCTGTTATTGTGTATTCTCCTGTTACATCTGGCTTTGTTTCTACATATTCATACAAGCCTTCTATTGTCAATGTTCCTTCTTCTCCTGTTATGTATGTTTCTCCACCATCTTCTATACCTTCTCCTTCTATTTTATATTGAGCACCTTCTAGAGTTCTATCTTCGCCTTTTGCATATTTCTTTAATGTTACTGAATATGTTGGTATTTTTTCATCTTCTAGTTCCATTTGTACTGTATCTTGTGCTTCTAGGCCAAATACCTCTTGTCCTATTTCTAATTTTGGCGTATTTGTAAATGCTTCTGATTCTGATGAGAATTTAACTGTTCCATCTGCTTTTGTTACTTTGAATGTTATTGGTGTTTTATCTACATAGTAACCTTTTGCAGAAATTTCTGTTAGTGTATATTCTACTTCTCTTTGCAAACCTGAAATTGTTAGTTTTCCTTTGCTGTCTGTAGATATTGTTATTCCTGCATCTCCTAAAGTTCCGCCTTTTAAATTATATTTTGCTCCTTTTACTAAAGTTTCTTCTGAATCTTTTTCCTTTTTAATTAATACTATTTTATATTTTGGAGTATTTTCTACTTCTACGTTTAATACTCCTCTGTTTGTTTCTTCTGCTTGAGTTATGCTTTTGCTTTTTAACTTATCTTGTCCTGAAATGTCTTGTATTTCTAAGTCTCCGCTATCTTCGTTTACCGTTACTTTAAATTTGTATTCCATTGTATTTTTTTCGTATGCGCTTGGTGTACGAATTTCTTTTAATGTGTATGTTTTATCTACATATAAGTTTTCTATTGTAAATGTTCCATTTTCATTTGTTGTTCCTATTTTTCCTTCTGTTTGTCCATCTTCTAATACTGCAAATGTTGCCCCTTGTACTAAAACATTTTCTGTATCTTCTTTAAATTTCTTTAAGCTTAAATCATATTTTCTTTCTATTTTGAATCCTAATTTTGTTGGTTCTGTTTCTGTTTTAAATTTTCCTCCATCTGTGTCTAAACAGAAGTATACAGCGTGTGTACTATATGAAACATCATTGTATTTTACTGTTTTTGGTAGTTGTATTTCATAGCTAAACATCCTTTCTTCTTTCATATTTAGTCTATGACTTCCTAAATCTATTAAATATGATCTTACATTTGCTAATCCTATCTCTCCTAAAGGCTTCCAACCGTTTGCAACATCTTCTATATCTGTTGTTGGATTTATTTCTTCTGAATAATATACTGTTGTTGTTGCTTGTAAGTCTGCAGGAACTGTTATTTCTTCTACCATAGTTGTGTTAAACATAGAGCCTAAATCTGTGTTGTTGATACTATATTTATTATTTGTAAATGGTATTTTTCCTAATATTTTTATTTCACTTATTGTTCCTGAATAGTTATTTGTAATGTTTACATTTACTTTTGCTGTATTTACTTGTTCTTTATCTATTGTTGCTATTTGTGGTGCTATTGCTGTTTCTCCTGCATTGTTGTATTCTACGGCTTGTTGGTTTGTAAGTAATGAACTTGGTGCTATTAGTTCTATTTGGTCTGTTGCATAGTTTACTTGCTCTGCTACATTTCCATCTCCGTCTACATCGTATGTATCTGCTTGTTTTGTTTCATAATTATAGCAGTTTTCGTTTATTGCATATAACTCTATGTTTTGTTTTTGTGTTGGTATTCTTGGGTCTGCTATTAAATTACAGTTTATTGTTATTGTATATGCTTTTGGTGTTTCATTTTCTGTTTCTATTTTTATGAATTTTACTTTGTCATTGTCTATTTCTTTTTCTACAACTTCATATGCTAAAATGTTTACAGCTCCATCTGATGGATCAACTCTATTTATTGTTACGTCTAGTATTTGTTTTGGC
Source organism: uncultured Clostridia bacterium (assembly GCA_947626235.1). Taxonomy (GTDB): domain Bacteria; phylum Bacillota; class Clostridia; order TANB77; family CAG-508; genus UMGS1663. The sequence continues at coordinate 26,295 of CANQRI010000003.1, forward strand.
ATTTTTACTAAAAATGTACCATTTGTCCATTGTTCCATATTAAAATATGTAGAATTATTTGTAGATATTGTTATGTTTACGTCTTTTTCTTCTTTTTGTGTTCCAAATGTATCTCTGTATATATCTACTGTTGCTACTGTAATTGGCGCTTCGTATAGAGCGTAGTGTTGGGTATTTTCTCTGTTTATATATTCTCCTTCTACGTTTTCTTTGATGTTTACTTGTAAATATGAATATATACGTTGTAAGTTGTCGAATTGTGGTCTTAAAAATTGCTCTTTTAGCGCATTATCGTTTATTTCTTTTATGCTATAGACTGTAAAACTGCTATTCTTATTTGCTTTACTTGTTTGTACTTTTATATGTTTTACTGGTGTTTCGTATCTATATGGATTTGAACTATTGTATATATTCCAATCTGATTTTGTAAATGTATGTATAAGTTGTGAACTTTCAGCATCATATACATCTATTTTTCCTTCTTCTCCAAATGTTGTATTTGCTCCTGTAAAATATATTCCTATATTGTTTGTAAATTCAGACATGCCGTGGAATGTACTTCCAGTATCTTGGAATCTGTCTTCATTTTGTTCATCATCTTGTTCTTTTAGTTCTATAGATTCCATGTTAAATCTTTCTCCTGTAAATGCAGACCATTTAACTGTGTATAAGTCTTCTGTTTCTTCTGATATTTCATCATATAATTTTAGAGGTTCTTTCTTTGATATTACATAATTTTTATCATAACTTCTATATTCTCCTACTTTTACATCAAAGTTTTCTACTCTTATTGTTCCTTGTGTTTCATATTTTCTCCATAAAAAACTTACTGTTGTTGTAGCTACGTTTGATTTTACTGGATTATCAAATTGTGGATTTTCATTGTTATACCCTTCATAATATGCTTCTACTGGAACAGATATATTTATTGTATCTCTTCCTAAACTTTCATATACTGAATATGGGTATGTTACGTTAAATCTATATGTATTTGTTCTTGACATTGGATTTGTTACTATTCCATTATCTCCTTTTTCTGCTGTTCTTGTTACTTCAAATTCTCCTGTTTCTCTTGTGTAGTTTAGTTTTAAATCTGTTCCTGTTATTTCTACATTTGTAGGTAATTCACCATTTATTGCTGGCAATTTTCCTTTTAGGCTTGCTGTTTTTAATATTGCTAATTCTTTTGTTTCTTTTGTTGTTATATAAAATGAAAGATTTACCTTTCTTCCTGCTTCATCTAATACATCTTCTATATTTTGTGCACTTGAATAATTGTATATGCTACAATTTACGCTTGCATACCAGTCTATTGTGAAGTCTACTTCTTTTCTTATTGTTTTTGTTTGACCATCGTTTGATTCGTGCTCACCTGTTAATATTATTTTATTTATTTTACTACTGTATTTTTTAGTGTCATTTCCAAAATTAGGTGCTTTTATTGTTCCATATATTAATTTTTGAGTTCCATTATTTATTTCCTTTAAATTAATTTGGGTTGTGTTTTCTGATATATAGTTTTGTGCTATTACATTATCTTCTACTAATGCTGTTTTGAAGTTGATATTTTGACCTTGTATTTCTATTTTTCCATTTTTTAATTTTCCATTTGATAATACTTTTAGGTTAATGTACAAAGTATCAGTTTGCGTTATTTCTCTACATGTTCCTCTTATACTTTCTGCATAACCATCATTGTTTACATCTCTTAAGAAGAATGCATCAAATTTTACAAAGTCTGAATCTGTTTTATCTCCATCAGGACCTACCTGCTCATATTCCATTGCTCTTGCTAGCTCTGCGTCATATAGGCTATTTATTTGCTGTGAAGTATTTTGGAATAGCATAGTAAATAGCAATACTACTAAAAGTATTATTGCTACTACCCCGTATACCACTACTTACAAGTATTTTTTTATTTTTCCCGCCAACTGTTATTTCTTTTTGTTTTACTTACTTGTTCCTTTTCTCTTTTTAAATTTTTTCCATTTACTTCTTGCATTTTTGTACCTCCCCAAATTATATATTTAAGAATATATAAATTTTTATTTGTTTTACATTTTTGTTTCTTACAACATTAGAAATGTGTTTTTTCCATAAGTATTTCCGTTATCACGGATTTGTTTTGTATATTGCTCGATTTTTATATTTTTGCGCGAGTAGGCTTCGCCTACTTGTAATTTTTACTCTACTCCTCATTGTCATCTATAAATTCTATCAACAGAAAATGCTATAGTGTATCGCTATAAGTGGTAAGTAGCTACCTTATGAAAAGTGCGGCCCTACACCCATAGAAGCTGCCGCTGTTGTACGGACCGAAGTCGTTGCGGTAGCTCGCTGGTCCGACGGCGCTACTGTTGCCGTAATAGCCCCCGCGCAACACCCTGTTGACGGTGCCGCAGGCCTCTATGGTCCAGTCGTATACATTACCGCATAAATCGTATATGTTGTTGGCTTTGGTTTGCTCACTTGATCCTGCTGGTATTCTGGTACTTCTACTTTCTTGCTTTGTTGCTTCTTCAGAGCCATCCCCATCACTATCATATTTTAATGACACATTATAATAATTTCCCCAATCTTTTGAATCTGTTGCTACATCTGCTATTTCTATGTCATTATCACTTTCTATTAACCACATTAATGTTCTATCAAACTGACTTCCAAATATCATACTTGTTACTACATTTTCATTTGCCCCTCTTAACTTTTTACATTTTTCATACATACTATACCATGTTTGACTACTTATATTTGTATCCATTCTTACTACTTTTGCTTCTGCATTTAGTCCCCCTGTTTCATATCTTCCTATATAAAAGCCCCCATATTTTGCTATGCTTATTATACTTTGCGTAAACTCTTTTTCTAAATCCATTAATAGTTCTTCTGTACTTTCTGCTCTTGCTCCATATCGTCTTAAATAACTTGGTATATCATAATAAGATACTACATCTGGCTCTCTATACGAAGTAGAACTTATTTTCATTACTCCGTTTGATTCGCTCCAATTATTAGGTGCTGTTCCTGTTGTATTACTATTTAATTCGTCGAAATCATATAGTTTTCCCCACATTTTTCCATTGCTATCTATTCCATACATTTGGCTTAATTGGTCTTTATCTACTGGTACCCATACATATTGGTTTCTTGTATTTCTTTCATTCCATATATCATCACCATTTACTGGATTTGTACCTTCATATATTACATATCCACCTTTTACAGTGTTTTCTCCCTCTATAGTACTTCCAACATATCCTTTTGGTACTGGAACTTGTACTCCATCTGCATCTGTTTCCATTGTCATGTATTCATTGCTTTGTGTTACTCTTTCTATTTCCTTTATATAGTCTCTTCTTTGTTCCATTGCTCGTACTTGTGTTTCTTGCGTATCTTTTGTTGTGTTTGTGGATAATAATACTATTAATATTGTTACTGCCAGTATCGTCACTATTAAAATAATAGATATTGATTTTATCGTTATTCCTTTTGCACCATTTGGCTTTCTTTCATTTCTGTTCTTTTTCTCATTCATATTTATTTTTTCCTTTATTTTTAATTTTCTTCTTTCATTTTCCATTCTCGATTTTTCTCCTTCATCTGCATCTATTTACATTTATTATATATTCATAGACTTTCTTTTGTAAATAGCTATTTTAACCAGTTTTTGATAATTCAACTTTTTTACTTACGGAAGCTCTTTTTGCCTGTTTTATTACATTTTTATTACTTTTTTGACATTTTCTTATTTTTTGTTAATAAGATAAAAAAATAGGAATAAAAAATTGTTTTTATTCTAAATTTATGCTATAAATATATTAAAAGTAAAATTATTATTGGAAAGGATACATTTTATTATGTTTAAAGAAACTTTTGATTTTTATAACTCTACTAATTTAAAATCATATAATCTAGATTCAACTATGAAATATCAGCTATCTACTCTTGAAAGGTTAGACCCATTTACTAGAAGGCATAGCGAAAATGTTGCTAATTTAGTTTGTAGAGTTTGTGAATATTTAAAATGTAATAGGGCTTTTACTATTTATGCTACTATTTGTGGATATCTACATGACATCGGTAAACTATGTATTCCTAAAGAGATTATTTCAAAACCTGGCAAGTTGACCCCTGAAGAATATGAAATTATAAAAAAGCATACTACGTTTGGCTATGAAATGTGCATGAAAGATTTACAGTTAAGACCTTACGCAGATGGTGCTTTGTATCATCATGAGGCTCTTAATGGTACTGGCTATCCTAATGGTTTAACTAAAAAGGATATTCCTTATGTTGCTCAAATTATTCGTGTTGCCGATGAATATGATGCAATAGTTACTAAAAGGCAGTATACTACCCACGTTAACATTTCTGAAACTTTGAGGGATTTAATTAAAGATGCTAGACCTGCTAATTATATGAAAACTGTTGCTTTGGATATGTTAAAGGAAAATTATAAGCATGGCAAAATAAATCCTAAAATTTTGAAGGCTTTGTTTAAAGTTGTTATTGATGATACTTATTATGAAATTAGCGGTGTTATGCAGTATATAGATTATTTAAAGGAACAAGTTAAAAGGCTTGAAACTATTCAAAAATATGATGAGAAAAGACTTGATTCTAAAACTGAAAAAGATCAAGCATATTATTTGGAGGGAATGAAAATTCTTTTTGAAGATAGAGAAACTGTTGATAATTATAAGCAAGTTTTGAAAGAATATTTACAAGCTATTGTTGATAGGGAAAATCATAAACAAAAGTTGTATGATGAGATTAAAATTATAAAGAAATTGCGTGTTTAGTACGATTTTAGTTAAACTATTAAACTTTTAGGGACGGGGTTAAATAGTTTAACGGTGTTAAACTATTTAACCCCGTCCCTAAAAGTTTAATGTTTAATGCTTATGTTGTTAGGGGGATTTTTATTATGAGTAGTTCTAGTTTGAAATCTCTATTGCAAGAGTATTCTTTAAAAAGAGAAAAGGCAATAGATGAAGCAAATAATAGAAAAGAGAGTTTATATAAGGCCAATTCAAAGTTAGAGGAAATTGATGTGGCTTTAAGTAAAGAGGCTATTCGTATTTCTAAATTGCTTCTTGCTTCTAATGACCCTTCTTTATTAGATGATTTGAATAAGAAAGTTGATGAGTTAAAAAAGCAAAAAACTGATATTTTAAAGAGTTTAAATGTTTCTGAAGATTATTTTAAACCTGATTTTTCTTGTACGGTTTGTAATGATACCGGATATACTACGGAAAATGGCATTACACGTATGTGTAATTGCTTAAAGCAAAGATTATTTGATATTGAATTTAATAAATCTAATATTTCTAATTTGAAGAATGAGAATTTTGAAAATTTTGATTTACATTATTATTCAGATGAAGCAGATGAGAGTAAGTATAAAACAAAACTTTCTCCTAGACAGAATATTGAAAAGATTAAAGATATTTGTATGCATTTTATTGATAGTTTTGATGATATTGATGAGAAAAATCTTTTATTTACTGGAAATACTGGATTGGGTAAGTCTTTTTTATCTAGTTGTATTGCCAATGAATTGCTTAAGAATGGTAAAACTGTACTTTACCAAACTGCCCCTGTTATGCTAGATTCTATTATTGATTTTAGGTTTGGTAAGTCTAATTCTAATAGTTCCGCTCAAAATATTTGTGATAATATTTTGAATGTTGATTTATTAATTATTGATGATTTAGGTACTGAAAGTATGAATAGCGTTAAGTTTGCTGAATTGTTTAATATTATTAATTCTAGACTTCTTAATTCTGGCAAGGTTACTAAAACTATTATTTCTACTAATTTGAGCTTGCAGAATTTGTTTGCTACTTATGATGAGAGAATTGTTTCTCGTATTGTTGGTAATTATAATATTTGCTATTTCTTTGGAGATGATATTAGATTTAAGAAACGCTAAACTAATAGGGACGGGGTTAAATAGTTTAGCACATTGTGTTTTGTATAGTAGCTGAAATTTAAACTTTGTCGTAAAAAAAATCTGAAATTTAGTTATTTACTAAATTTCAGATTTTTTTATATTAAGAAACGAGCTTTAATTTGTTAGTGCTAAACTATTTAACCCCGTCCCTATTAGTTTAGCTAATATTTTATGTAATTTTTTATTAATGACTTAATTTATATAGAGCATATTGATTTAATGATACTCCTTCTTGCTCTGCTTCAACCGCTAATTTGTAATGTAATGATTTTGGTATTCTTACTACAAACTTACCACTAAAATCTTCATATCCAACTGGTAATGGCACATCAAATCCATTTTCTAGTTTTGTTTCTATCCAACCTCTCATTGCATCTTTCAAATTTATATAGGCTTCTTCAAATGTTTCTCCTGTACTTTGACACCCATCTAATTCCAAAACACGAGCATAGAAGTAAGACCCACTTTCATCTGTAATTGAATGTATAATATAATTGTATGGTAACATCATATAATATTCTAAATCCTTCATAAAACCTCCCTCCTTCATATAGTGTACTCAAAGAACAGGATTTTTATTCTCCTATTCTTCTAAGTACATCTTTTACATAAACTGCCTTTAATGGATTATCCTCCTTTATTGTAATTACGTCTCCTGCTTTGTTTATAAAATTCCTATGTGATGTTCCGTTTTTTTGCTTTCATAACATATCCATTGTATTCTAAAACCTTTGTTAATTCTTGAAATCTAATTCCATTTGGCTGTCTTTTCATCTTTTGTACAAGCTTGTCGATATCTGGCATTAATATTCCTCCTTTAATTAGAAATATTTGCCTCTTTAAAAGACTAATTATATGATACTATATTTGATACTATTTGTCAATATTATTCTTTACTTTTTTCTCTCTTATAACTGAACTAAACTAATAGGGACGGGGTTAAATAGTTTAGCACTTTGTGTTTTATATAATGGCTGGAATTTAAATTTTGTCGCAAAAAAAATCTGAAATTTAGTTTTTTACTAAATTTCAGATTTTTTATATTAAGAAACGAGCTTTAATTTGTTAGTGCTAAACTATTTAACCCCGTCCCTATTAGTTTAGGCTTCGATATCAGAAACAACTCCTGATCCTACTGTTCTACCACCTTCACGAATAGCGAATCTTAATCCTTTTTCTATAGCTATTGGAGTGATTAATTCTATTTCCATATCTACGTTATCACCTGGCATAACCATTTCTGTTCCTGCTGGTAATTTTATAACACCTGTAACGTCTGTTGTTCTAAAGTAGAATTGTGGTCTGTATCCATTAAAGAATGGTGTATGACGTCCACCTTCTTCTTTAGTTAGAACGTATACTTGTGATTTGAATTTTGTGTGTGGATGTATTGTTCCTGGTTTTGCTAGAACTTGACCTCTTTCGATGTCTTTTCTATCTATACCTCTTAATAATACACCAATGTTGTCACCAGCTTCTGCTTGGTCTAGTAATTTTCTGAACATTTCTACACCTGTAACAACTGTTTTGTTAAGTGGTTTGATACCTACTATTTCAACTTCGTCTTGTAGTTTTACTGTTCCTCTTTCTACTCTACCTGTAGCAACTGTTCCACGTCCAGTAATTGTGAATACGTCTTCTACTGGCATTAAGAATGGTTCGTCAACTGGTCTATTTGGTGTTGGAATGTAGCTGTCTACTGCTTCCATTAATTCTTTTATACATTGATATTCTGGAGCGTTTGGATCTTGTGATGTTGATTCTAGTACTTTTAATGAAGATCCTTTTATAATTGGAATTTCATCTCCTGGGAAATCATAGCTTGATAATAAGTCTCTAACTTCCATTTCTACTAATTCTAATAATTCTGGATCGTCAACCATATCGCATTGTTTAAGTATACTACGATATATTTAACTCCAACTTGTCTTGCTAGTAATATATGCTCTCTTGTTTGAGGCATTGGTCCATCTGCTGCTGATACAACTAATATTGCACCATCCATTTGTGCAGCACCTGTGATCATGTTCTTTACGTAGTCTGCGTGTCCTGGGCAGTCAACGTGTGCATAGTGTCTGTTTTCTGTTTCGTATTCTACGTGTGCTGTGTTAATTGTGATTCCTCTTGCTTTCTCTTCTGGGGCACTGTCTATTGCATCATATGCCTCGTATTGTGCTTTTCCTAATAAAGCTAAATATTTTGTAATAGCTGCTGTTGTTGTTGTTTTACCATGGTCAACATGTCCGATTGTTCCAATGTTAACGTGTGGTTTCGTTCTTTCAAATTTTTCCTTTGCCATTTGAATTTTCCTCCTTATTTTTTTTATATTTTAATTTTTAAAATTAATGACTTTTTTATAACATCTGCATTTTATAACATTTTTGCTAAAATTGCAAGTGTTTTACATTTTTTTTCATTTTTACTTATTTCGGCTTATTATTTTGCCTTGTTATTTTATTTTTACTTTATATTTAGATTTTTATTTTATTCTTGTTTCTTTGCTCTTGCTGCTACTATTGTGTCTAATACTGATTTTGGAACTTCTTCATAGTGTGATGGTTCCATTGAGTATGTTCCTCTTCCTTGTGTTTTTGAACGTAAGTCTGTTGCATAACCAAACATTTCTGATAATGGTATGAAACCTCTTATTATTTGTGTTCCGGCTCTTGCTTCCATTCCTTCCATTCTTCCACGTCTTGAGTTTATATCTCCTATAACATCTCCCATGTATTCTTCTGGAACTGTTACTTCTACTCTCATTATTGGCTCTAGTAATACTGATTTTGCTTGACGACATCCTTCTTTGAATGCCATAGATCCTGCTACTTTGAAGGCCATTTCTGAAGAGTCAACTTCGTGGTAAGATCCATCTACTAATGTTGCTTTGAAGTCTATAACAGGGTATCCTGCTAAAACTCCACTTTCAGCTGCTTCTCTAACACCATCCTCGATTGGTTTGATGTATTCTTTTGGAACAACACCACCAACGATTTTGCTTTCGAATTCTATTCCTTTTCCTGGCTCTAATGGTTCCATTTCTAGCCATACGTCACCGTATTGTCCACGTCCACCTGATTGACGTATGAATTTTCCTTGTACTTTTACTTTGTTTCTTATTGTTTCTTTGTATGAAACTTGTGGCTTACCTACTGTACATTCTACTTTGAATTCTCTTTTTAATCTGTCTACTATGATGTCTAGGTGAAGCTCACCCATACCAGCGATGATTGTTTGACCTGTTTCATGGTCTGTATATGTTTTGAATGTTGGATCTTCTTCTGCTAGTTTTGCTAATGCTATTCCCATTTTTTCACTGTTTGCTTTGTCTTTTGGTTCAATAGCTATATCAATAACTGGCTCTGGGAATTCCATTGATTCTAGTATAACTGGTGCTGATGGATCACAAAGTGTATCTCCTGTAGATACTTCTTTTAGTCCAACTGCTGCTGCTATATCTCCTGCATATACTTTTTCTATATCTTCTCTGTGATTTGCATGCATTAATAGAATTCTTCCCATTCTATCTCTTTTATCTTTGTTTGTGTTTAGTATTGTTGATCCTGCATCTAATGTTCCTGAATATACTCTAAAGAAACATAATTTTCCAACAAATGGGTCTGTTGCTATTTTGAATGCTAATGCTGAAAATGGTTCTGAGTCTGATGCTTTTCTTTCTGTTTCTTCTCCATCTGGTGTTACACCTTTTATTGCAGGTATATCTAATGGTGATGGCATATAGTATACAATTGCATTTAATAACTCTTGAACACCTTTGTTTTTGTATGATGATCCGCAAGTTACTGGTACTATTGTATTGTCTATTGTTCCTTTTCTTAATCCTTTTTTGATTTCTTCTTCAGATAGTTCCTGACCATCTAAATATTTCATCATTAATTCATCGTCTTGCTCTGCAGCTGCTTCTACCATTTCTTGTCTGTATTTTTCTGCATCTGCTTTCATGTCTTCTGGTATTTCACATTCTTCTATTACTTTTCCTAAATCATCTTTGTGGATGAATGCTTTCATTTTTAATAAATCTACAATTCCTTGGAAGTTATCTTCTGATCCAATTGGTAATTGAATTGGAATTGCGTTTGCGTTTAGCCTTGTTTTCATTTGCTCAACACATGCATAGAAATCTGCACCTGTGATGTCCATTTTGTTTACATATGCCATTCTTGGTACTTTGTATTTATCAGCTTGCCTCCAAACTGTTTCTGATTGTGGTTGAACTCCACCTTTTGCAGCTAGTACAAGTACTGAACCATCTAGTACTCTTAATGATCTTTCAACTTCTACTGTAAAGTCAACGTGACCTGGTGTGTCGATGATGTTTATTCTTGTATCTAACCATTTACATGTTGTTGCTGCTGATGTGATTGTTATACCTCTTTCTTGCTCTTGTACCATCCAGTCCATAGTAGCTTCACCTTCGTGAACTTCTCCTATTTTGTGTGTTTTTCCTGTATAGAATAGTATTCTTTCTGTTGTTGTTGTTTTTCCTGCATCTATGTG
>CANQRI010000004.1 GCA_947626235.1 uncultured Clostridia bacterium
AAGCACATCAAATTGCATCTTTTATCCTCTTTCTTTAATCTATTAAACCTTCAAGTAAGTGAACTACAATTTTTTCTTTTTCTAAATCAATTTTCTTTATAACATCAGGTATTCCGGGAAGTAATAATTGTTTTCCTAATTCATCTTTAACAACATATACATCTCTGCTTCCAGCTGGAAATATATCATCTACTTTTCCTAAATATTTTTCATCATCAGAGTAGACATCTAGTCCAATTAAATCTGCAATAAAATAAGTTCCTTCTGGTAATTTTTTAGCATCTTTTCTATCTATTTTCAAATATAATCCTTTATATTTCTCTGCCTCTGTTAAATCTTCAATGCCTTTTATTTTTAAAAGCACCATATCTTTATGATATTTTACTTCTTCTATTTGAACTTCCTTCATTTCAGCTTTTTTGCATATATATACTGTTTTTAATTCTTCAAATCTTTTTACATCATCTGTAAATGGCTTTACTTTTACAAAACCTTTTACTCCAAATGTATTTACAATTTGACCAACCTCTAAATACTTCTGCATAAATACCTCTTAATTATCTAAAAATTCAACAACAACTTTTTTGTGTTCTTTTACTGATATTGACTTTATTAAAGTTCTAATTGATTTTGCAATTCTTCCTTGTCTTCCAATTACTTTTCCCATATCTTTATCAGATACTTTTACTTCTAAAACTGTAGTTCCATTTTCTTCTTTTTCTGTTATAGATACTGAATTTTCATCTTCTACAAGATTTTTTACTATTATTTCTAAAATTTCCTTCATTAGGATTCCTCCTACTTAAAGTTTTAAATTACTTGCAATAATTTTTATAACTATTTACTTTTCATAACTTAAAACAATTTATTTAGCTTTATCTATTAAAGCTTTTACTGTATCAGTTGGTTTTGCACCATTTTTTATCCATGTTGCAACTTTTTCTTGATCTAAAACTATTTTAGATGGATTTGTCATTGGATCGTATGTTCCAACTTGTTCAATTATTTTTCCATCTCTAGCAACTCTAGAATCTGCAACTACTATATGGTAAAATGGAGCTTTTTTAGCACCAACTCTTTGTAATCTGATTTTTACCATTACTTTCACCTCCGAATAAAATATATATTTTAAAATAAAAAACTAAATTTATATATAATTTCACTCACTCTATGAATTACTTTAAAAAGAAATTACTTGCTATAACCACTAAATTATTCAATTATGTGAGTTAAATCTAATATAACTACTTCATATACTGTTTAATGTCATTTGGGTTAAAATTCTTCATCATATTTTTTAGCCCACCTTTTCCATTTTGTACTTTTTTCATCATTTTTTGTGTAACTTCAAAAGATTTCATAAATTGATTTATTTGTTGTACAGTTGTTCCACTTCCTTTTGCAATTCTTATTCTTCTACTAGCATTTAATAGCCTTGGATTTCTTCTTTCCTCTTTAGTCATAGAACAAATCATGGCTTCAATTCGAACAAATTCTTTATCATCTACTTTTAAATCATTTATATTTGCCATTCCAGGTATCATTTTTAAAAGTGATGAAAATGAACCCATTTTCTTTACTTGCCTTAATTGTGTTAAGTAATCATCTAAATCAAATTCTTTTTTCTTTAAGCTTTCTTCTATTTTTTTAGCTTCTTCTTCATCAAATGCTTCTTCGGCCTTTTCTATAATTGAAAGTACATCACCCATTCCTAAAATTCTTGATGCCATTCTTTCTGGGCTAAAAACTTCAATATCGCTTAATTTTTCACCTACTGCTGCAAACTTTATAGGTCTTCCGGTAACTTTTTTTACAGATAAAGCGGCTCCACCACGAGTGTCACCATCTAATTTTGTTAAAACAACTCCATCTATTCCTATACTTTCATTAAATGAAGTTGCTACATTTACTGCATCTTGACCAGTCATAGAATCTACAACTAATAATATTTCGTGTGGTCTAACATTTGCTTTTATATTTTTAAGCTCTTGCATTAATTCTTCGTCTATATGAAGCCTACCTGCTGTATCTAGTATTACAACATCATTTAGCTTACTAATTGCAACACTTACTGCTTGTTTTGCTATATGTACAACATCTTTTGAATTCTCGTTTGCATATACTGGTATTGAAAGCTGACTGCCAACAACTTGTAATTGCTTTATAGCAGCTGGCCTATACACATCACATGCAACTAACAATGGCTTTTTCCCCTGTTTTCTCAATATGTTTGCAAGTTTACCTGCAGTTGTTGTTTTACCTGACCCTTGCAAACCCACCAACATTATAATTGTTGGAGGATTAGGTGTAAAGTTAATTTTACTTTCCTGTCCACCTAAAAGTTCTATTAGTTCATCTTTTACTATTTTTATTACTTGTTGACCTGGAGTTAAAGATTTTAGCACATCTTGACCTAAAGCCTTCTCTTGTATTACTGCTATAAAATCTTTTACTATTTTATAGTTAACATCAGCCTCTAATAATGCTAATTTTACCTCTCTTAGCATATCTTTTAAATCTGATTCTGTAATTCTTGCTTTACCTCTTAATTTTCTCGTTATATCTTGAAGTTTTGAAGATAATCCCTCAAATGCCATCTTTAATCCTCCCATCTTATGTGTTATTTAGAAGTTTTTAAGATATTAAACTAAACAACTTAATTCTTTTCTTACATGATTTAAAATCTTTTCGATTTTCTTGTCTGAAGATGTGTCTTCTATTTTACTTAGTTCATTTAAAACTTCTTGTAATTTTTGTTCTTGTTCCATCATCTTTTTCATAAACAAAAGCTTTTCTTCTAGTTCGAAAAGTTTATTCTCCCCTTTCTTTATAATGTCTCTAACAGCTTGCCTTGTTATTTTATTGTTTTCAGCAATTTCAGAAAGTGATAGGTCATTATTATAATAGTCTGTTAAGACTTCAAGCTGTTTTTTAGTTAAAAGTTTGCCATATATTTCACATAGCATACTTACTTTAACGTTCTTCTCCATTTCCTACCATCCTTCCATAAGGCACAAAAAAATAATTCCTTAATTATTTTATTTACCTCTGCTTTTTTGTAATGCTATTATACTTTACACTATTTTTTCAATTTTGTCAAGTACTTTTGCATTACTTTTCGCTACACAAAAGGAACTTGCTAACAAATTTGCTAGCAAGTCCACATTTTTTAATTACACTAACCTTTCAAATGCACCTTTAGCTCCCCAGATACAAGGCTTATTACAAGTATAATCCGGGAACGTACATCTTGCGCCAGTTGAATACTGTAAAAGGTAGTTGTATACTCTTTCATCTGTTTCTTTTGTATTTCTTAAATATTCTTCTAATGTTCTCTTTGTCTGAAGTGCAGTTTCAAGCTGTGCACACCCGCATAAGCGTTCCTTGCATTTTTGCACAAAATCTTCTACCGAACCTCTTTCGTTAACAAGAACCAACTTTCCCTGTGGGAAATTTTTAGAAAGACTTCTAATATCGTCTAACCACTTTTCCTCTAGCTCTGTTCCTCTAATGCAATAAGGCACATAAAACTGATTGGAATACAGAGAATACTCATAAATCTCACACTTGGTTGTCCTATGGCGCATTGTCTGCGCATCTTGAGAAAACGTTGCTAAATAGTTACAGCAATAATTTTCTCCCCATTCTTCTTTTCTCCGCACCTTGGAAAATAAGGAAAGTTTTCTGTTTTTGGAATCTGCGTTAATTCCTTCCACTTTAAATCTAGCATGGATATCCACAAATTCCTGTAAATACGGTTTGAGCAACTTATTAAACTCTGTATCTTCCTCTTTTTGAATGTAATCCTCCATAAAATGAAGAAGATAGCTGAACTGCTGGAAGGTAACCGAATAGCCCATAACCGTTGCCGGCGTAAATACACTAATTAAATAACGTGCATTCTCCTGGGCAAGCCTCCCTAATTGCCTTTCTTTGATATCAGGATACAACTCATGTATACGAATTTTAAAAATTTCAATCCACTTCTCATATAGCTCTTTTTCGTCTTTTGAAGGTTTCATTTTAGTAAACCTTGCCGACTTTTCGGAAGTGTCGTATACCTTCTCGTTATTAAGAAACATAGCTAATATTTTCGGAATATCCTCAAATACAAAGTTATACCTAACATGTCCAAACACACTGTGATGGTTAGACGCCATGTTTCCCATAGCCCTTTTCATCGTTTTTTCTCTCGGCTCGTTAAAAATCTCGTCCACCGTATCAGGCATATAGCAAATACCCGCTTCTTTGCCTGAAAACTCGATTGCTTCCTCGATAGGAAGTTCATACCCTACCTTTGTTGATGCTATCACTCTTGACCGCATGCATTTCCCTCCTTTTAACATAATAATGTTATAAAAGTTACTAAAAATTTACATGGTAAGTCTATCATAATCATTTTACTTTTACAAGCAAAATTTGACATTTTCCTTCATTTTTTTACATATTTGAGCTTTCCCAGTTTGGTACATATTCTTCCTCATGTTCTCCCAATTCTTGCATATATCCATTTTTGAAGTTTAGCAAATAAAAATATTCCTGAACTTCATTATATTCTCTTTTCGTTAACTTTCTATTAATCAGTTCATCTTCCTTTGCCTTATATGTTGGAAAATATTGTGCCATAACATTAACATACACATTTTCATCAATATTATCTTTTATCCATTTCAAAATGTGCTTTGTGTTTAAAATGTGGTTTGGAAGTACTAAATGTCTTATCATAACGCCTTTTTGTATAATTCCATTTTTATCAAATTTAGGTGCTCCTACCTGATTAATCATTTCTTGTATTGCCTTTGTTGCAATTTCAAAATAATTATTTACATTAGAATATTTTTTTGACATTTCATTTGAAAAATATTTTAAATCTGGTAAATATACATCTATATAACCGTTTCAAGTCTCTTAATGTTTCCACTGTTTCATATCCATTCGAATTGTATATAATAGGTATTTTTAAACCTTTTTCTTTTGCAATTTTTATTGCTTCTATAATTTGATAGGCATATGTTGTAGGTGTTACTAAATTTATATTATTTACCCCTTTACTTTGTAAATTTATAAAAATATCAGCTAAATCTTCTATTTCAATTTCATATCCTTTTGACTGTTGACTTATTTCATAATTCTGACAAAATTTACAATTCATATTGCAGTTAGAAAAAAATACTGTTCCAGAGCCATTTTTACCACTAATGCATGGTTCTTCATACATGTGTACTGATGCAAGTGCTATTTTTATTTTATCATTACACTTACATCTTCCTATTTTCCCTTCTAATCTATTTACTTTACATTTATGCGGACATATTTCGCATTTAATATATTGTTCTAAACTCATACTTTCATTTCCTTTAACTGTTATATTTCGCTTTATTTTATCATATTTTTAAAATTTAGTCTATTATTAAGTTTATTTTTGTGATATTATAATTAATTATAAGAGGTGATTTAAATTGGCAATAATTGAACATAAATTTACAATTGGTTTAAAGGAGATAGATAAGAATCGTAAGATATCAAATGAATCTATTTTAGGCTTTTTTGAAGATATTGCAGGTTTTCATTCAGACAAGGCTGGATATGGAATTAATAATATAGATGAAACTCATTTAAGTTGGGTTTTATTGCATTGGAAATTACACGTAATTGATAGACCTAATTATGGTGAAACCGTAACTATAAAAACTTGGTCAAGAAATCCATTCAAATTTTATTCTTATCGTGATTTTGAAATGTATGATGAAAAGGGCAACCTTAAAGCAATAGCCTCTTCTCAATGGTCCTTAATTAATATCAATAAAGGTCTTTCTAAATTAGATGATGACATTATTTCAAAATATGAATCTGAAAATAAAAGTGTTTTTAATGAAATAGAACTTCCAAAACTTACAGAGCCTTCTGAAATTTTAAGTACTTTTAACTATACTGTGCCAAGGCAGGTAATTGATATTAACGAACACATGCATAATTTATATTATTTAGATTTAGCCTATGAAGCTCTACCTTATGATGTTTACAAAAATTGTACTTTTGATAATGTTGAAATAATGTATAAAAAAAGTGCAAAATTAGGAGATACATTAAAATGCACTTACTCTAAAATAAATGATGAACATTTTATTACTGTAAAAAGTATTGATGAAAAAAAGCTACATGCTATTATAAAATTAAGCTAATACGCAAACAGAGAATATTTTTTAATATTCTCTGTTTTTTCTATACCATTAATTTTTGTTTATTATCTTCATATTCGTTTATAATACTTTCAACTGCTTCAAACTCTTTGGTATTTGGCATTAATTGATTTTGGAAAAACATAACTGTATTTTCTAATAAAGAACATTTTCTTGCCACATACCCATCTTCCTTTTTATTTAATATAGTATATTTAGGTAACATATATTGTAGTTCTTTTATAAAATTTATTCCTACGCCTATAACAGGCAAATTTCTTTCTTTGCCAGGCCTTTTTGCATGTGATGCACTACCATTTCCACTTGCAATTTCTTCCACATATGTAGATTTAACTTGTAATTCAAAGCAATGCGTTTTATTGTTCTTAAATTGAAATTTTATATGGTCTGCAATATAACCATTGGTTTTATTTTTGTGTTTTCTTGAATCTTTTATAACTTCCACATTCATTTTATCTAATAACTCTTGATTAGCTGAGAGTCTATCTACAAATTCTCTACTTAATTCTATTAAACTAGCATTACTATATTGCTTTTTTCTTTCCGGATTAGTTTCATTATCTCTTTTTTGCAATAAGCTATTTAGAATTGCATTTTCTGTTTTAAAACCTTTAGGTATATTACTAATTACTATTTTCATTCCTCTTAAATCTTTTGCCCTTAAATAATCTTGTTCATCATATAAATTATCTCTTTTCTCATTATCTTTAAGCAACATATCTATAGTTTCATATCTTAATAAATCATCTTCTATTCTACCCGTTTTCTGTGCTTTTGTCATTCCATATTCGTTTTCTAAATGCTTTAATATTTGTTCTTTATTTTCTAAATTGCTTTCTTCTACTTTATGTTTTAATATTCTAAGCAATGCCGTTTTTGTACTTCTACTTAATTTTGTTTCAATTACTGTATCAAAAAATTCATCTAAATTCATCTCATCTACATTTGAGTATATTAGTTGTTTTATAAATTCTATTACCTCCTGTCCCAATTCTTTATGTTCGTATACTCTTTCTATTAATAAATTTAAAAGTTCTTCTTTTTCAGAATCTTTTACTTCTCCTACTACAAATAATTTTGATATTCTTTCTATTTGTAAATTTTTAATTTTCCCAAATAAACTTTTGGGTGATTTTTCTCTAGCTTTTGGCAATTCTATTGTTACATCTGGATATAATTCTTTAAAATAATTTGCTATCATAACAAATGCTTTATTTGCATTATCCTCATATTCTTTATTTAATTTTAACATTAATTGTCTCTCATAAGATTCTTGTATAGAACTTTTTTGTACTTTATATTCTTCTCTTATATTAGACATCTGCACCCTTCCTTTTTTTAATAGTCTACTCTATATTGTATAACAAATTTTGTAAAAAGTCCAGATGTATTGCCAAAATAATTAACATAATTTTCTTGTTATTTCGACATTTTTCTATTTATAACAATTTGAAATTTCAGAAACTATAAAATTAAATATAGTATCACGAGAGCCCACTGCTGTACAACCTGAAGAATACGAATGTCCTCCTCCTTTTATTAACTTTCCTTCTAATACAAGTTTAGAACAAACTGTATTTAAATCAATTTTTTCATCAAATGTACGTAAAGAACCTCTATACTCACCCTTATTATTCTCAATTAATAAAATTAATGAAGAATATCCTACTGTTTGCTGAAGTTCTGCGATAATAGCCTTATGATTAAGCGTATTTAAGCTTTTTTCTGAATCTAATAAATCCTTTTGCAACAGATATGTACAAAAAATAGAATTATTTGAATCATTAGAAAAGTAACCTCTATTTTTTGCAAGTTCTGCTAATTCTTTAGTTCTATTGCTTGCTGAAGATATTTTAGTTGAAATATCTTCTATATCTATTCCACATTTTTTCAATTCATTTATGATATTAATTGCCTCATCTGTTACATTTAATTTCAAATAAGACGTATCTGAAATTAAGCCAGTAGCAATGCAAGTAAGAAATTCAGTGCTTGTACAATGTAAAATTTTATAAATAATGCATGTGCAAGATGGAGCAGATGAATCAATAAATTTATGTGTTGTATTTATTAAAGTTTTCTCATGATGATCAAAACAAACTGTTATTTTTGCACATTTTAGAACATTTGACTGTTCTATTCTATACATATTAGAACAATCAACAACAATAGCTACATCATAATTTTCTTTAGTTGCAGATTTTTTTAAATTTTCTATTCCTGGAAGAAACGAAAAATCGTTAAGAAATTCAGGAATAATTACATCAATATTACTAGATTTTTTTCCTATACTAACTAAATACCAAAACATTGAAAGCGAACTAGAAATGGCATCTCCATCTGGTCTATTATGAGTAACAATTACAAATGTTTCTGCATTATTAAATACTTCATTTAAAATATCATTCATTTCAATTAATTTTTCTCCTTTATATATTAATTTTCGTTCATAATAGCATACGTTAAATAATATTGTCAACAACTTTACATTTCTATTTTTACATTATAAAAGCAAACTAATAGGCCAGTTTTGCTAGCCTATTAGCCTTGTAAATATTATTATTGGCAATTACAATTATTATTGTTGTCACACATTTTTTTAGAGCAATTAGACATATAGAACTTCTTTTCAGCTAATTTATCTTGTACTCCACGAAGTGCCTCTCCAAATCTTTGGAAGTGAACTATTTCTCTTTGACGTAAGAAACGAAGTGGATCTAATACATCTGGATCATCTCTACATAAATCTATTAATTTTTCATAAGTTGCTCTAGCTTTTTGCTCTGCTGCAACCTTGAAAGTACAACAATTAAATTTTCCAGTGTATAATAATGGTTTTCTTTTTAGTTTCTGGGTCTTTTTGACCAACCTCTATATAATCAATTAAGTTATCTACCATTTCTCTGGAAAGTTCTGTTACATTTATATATTTTTCTAATATCTGTCTTTTAGACTTCAATGTTTCTTGTTCATTATTAAGTTCTAACAATTTTTTTTCTTTTTCTTTTAATAATTTTTCCAAATTTTCCTTTTCTTTTTGGAAACTTTTATTAAACTCTATAAACTGCTCTTGGCTTATGATTTCATTTATTTTGTCTATATAAGAATCTCTTATTGCTTTTGATTTTTTTTGTATATTAGCTTGGTACTGTAATATTTCCTTCTGCAACTTTTCTCTCTCATTTCTAAATTGATTAAAGATGATATTTTCTTCTAATTGGTCTATATTCAAATATTTATCTATCAATAAATTTAACTCTTTTAATACTGTTCTTTCTAGTACCTTTTGTGATATAAAACTACCTTTACAATTACTTTTATCAACTTGTCTAGTTGGGCATCTTAAATATCTATCGTCGTGAGATTTACTTGTTTTTAACGTATAACCACAGTATCTACATTTGCATTTTTTTGCAAATACTCCAACTTTTCCTCCTACAAATGGTTTAAAGTTTTCACTGATTTTACTTTGTACACTATTCCATAAGTCCTTATCAATAATGGCTTCGTGTGTTCCTATGACTATATCCCATTGTTCCTTTGGTTTAGGTTTATTCTTATGACTTTTATAGGAAATACTACCATATTTACCTTGTACCATATTGCCAATATACATTTCATTTTGTAACATATCTGCTATTGCTGAATATTTCCATAAAATTCCTAATTTATTTTTAGGTGTTTTATATGTTATACTATTTTGTACTTTGTATTGTGTGGGATTGGGTATGCCTCTATTATTTAACTCTCTAGCTATTGCTGTTTTTCCCATTCCTTGATTATATAATGAAAATACCTCTCTTACAACTTCTGCTGCAACTGGGTCAATAATTAAATGTCCCTTTTGATTTGGGTCTTTTGTGTAACCATACAAAGGTAATCCACCTGTATAACAGCCTTTTTCTCTTTGGTTTTTCTTGACTGATTTTATATTTTCTGATAGGTCTTCTAAGTACCATTCATTAACCAAACCATTTATTTGTCTTGATTTCTTATTTCCTTTTACGTCAGTATCTGCATTATCTACTAAACCAATAAATCTTATGTTCCATTCAATAAATAAACCATTGATGTATTTTTCTACTAATTCTAGCTCCCTTGTAAATCTGCTTTGGCTCTTGCATAATATAATATCAATTTCTCTTCTTTCTGCTAATTTTAATATCTTATTGAAATTAGGTCTGTTTCTATCTGCTCCTGCATAGTCATCATCACTATAAACTCCTTCTATTTCCCAACCTTGTCTTATTGCATATTCAGTCAACATCAATTTTTGATTTTGTATACTTCTGCTATCATCCTCCTCGTTTTCCTTATTTCTATCTTCTTCAGATAGTCTGCAATAAATTGCTACTCTCAATACTTTACTTTCCACACTTGCTCTAACTTCTTCTATTTTCTCATTAGAAAGGGCAGAATATGGAATTGTTACATTATTTTCTACATTCATTTTATATTTCCTCCTATCAGAAAACAATAAAATGAACCAATATTATCTGCTACATCTTATAACATATAATATTGGCTCTTGTAAACTGCTCTCCCTAATTTTATTTATTTAACATTAACTTTACTACTAATTGCCAAGTGTCGTTAAATGCTTGACATCTATCTGCTTCACTTGTAGAAACAAACACATTCTCACATACTATTGTATTCATCTTCAATACACCTCTTTTAGTAAAATCCTATTCAATAGTAACGACACTTATGCATCATTGTTTAGATAGCAAATGTGTGTTATTTATCTATTGATAGCTCTGTTGCACTTCGCTAATTGCAAATAATCATTAAACAACTGCTTGTAGCAGTACATAGGATTTTCACCTGCCTATAATCCATAGACTTGGTTTCAATGTTTGCGATGTTTCATTTATCACAACTAGAAATACTAATTATTATAAATCATACACTCGAACTATGACTAACCAAAAGTATCATTATAGTGTGTTTAATGACTTTCTATTCAATTTTCAATGTATGCTATATTCTTAATCAAGAACATATTTGCATCATCTGCGCTAAATACATGAGCATTATTAAGTTCTCATTATTATCTTATGAAAGTTATTTTTAAGGATTTCAAACTTTGGAACTATAAGTGCAATGATTATTGATATTTAATTTGCATTGTGATAAAATGTGGAATTATAAAAACAAATAGAGGTAGGTAAAAGTATGGAAAATGGATTTGAAATGTATTCAAATGAAGACTTTGGGAAGAACTTGCAAACATTGATAGATGATAGTGGATATAGTACAACTGAAATTGAAAAAAAGTTAAAAGACAATTGGAATATAGAATTCAGTCATCGACAACTAGATAAATACAAAAGTGGTAAGTCTAATCAAATAATAAGAGCAGATAAATTATATGCACTTGCTTGTTTTTTTAGTGTCTCAATAGATGCTTTGCTTGGAAGATGTGAACTAGATGGCTTCTACTATATGGAAAATCAACCTAGTATAAATAAGTTTCATTTAGATTCTAAATCTAAGTGCATTTTAAGTGAAATGAGAAACGAAACACAAATTGATATTATAAATAAGATTATATCTTCTCCAAACATATTAGAAACATTTGCTACACAACTAGAAAACGCTTCTAAACAAATTAAGTCAACAGAAGATATAGAGAGCAAAGAAACAATTACTTATGTTGCAAGTTGCATATTACAAAGAGAAATAGATAAGCTATTTAGAAAATGTCTAAAAGAGTTTTTAAAAAAGTAGAGTACCAAAATTGGTCGATTCAGGTACTGTTAAACTATAACTTCCTATGTAATGTTCTTAAATGTTTATAAACGCTGTTATCTCAACCATTTCAATATAGCAATGATTCTTTCATAAAAGTTTCAAAAATTATTACCAGAATGATTGACTTCTGGTACACAATTGCGGTACCATGTCTCCAGTAAGGAGGTAGGTATTATGTTGATAGGTTACAAAAGATGTTCAACACAAGAACAAAAATTAGATAGACAAACTGATATATTAAATCAATATGGTGTTGATAAAATATTTGAAGAAAAGATAACTGGAACTAAAAGAGATAGACAAGAATTAAATAAAATGCTAGAAATGTTAAGAGAAGGCGATATTGTAGTTGTTACAGACTTAACACGATTATCACGCTCTACAAAAGACTTATTTGATATAGTAGAAACTATAAATAATAAGGGGGCAGAAATAAAATCATTGAAAGAAAGCTGGCTTGATACTACAACACCACAAGGGAAGTTACTTTTTACTATTTTTGCTGGGTTAAGTCAATTTGAAAGAGATTTAATAGCTGATAGAACTAAGGAAGGACTTGCTTCTGCAAAGAAAAGAGGAAAGGTTCTTGGTAGACCCAAAAGGTTCCAAGATAAGAAAGAAACCATATTAAATATGTATAACTCAAATGATTATTCTATAAATGATATTATAAATGCTACTGGAATATCTAAAACTAGTCTTTACAGATTAGTAAATGGGGATTACTAAACATAACATATTCAAAAATTTGACAGTTTACAAAATATATGCTATAATAATAGTAGTTTGAAACTAATATTAGTTTCAAAGGGGGTAAGTTCTACCAT
Source organism: uncultured Clostridia bacterium (assembly GCA_947626235.1). GTDB lineage: Bacteria > Bacillota > Clostridia > TANB77 > CAG-508 > UMGS1663. Next base: position 12,785 of record CANQRI010000004.1, read on the forward strand.
ACTTTATTCGAATTTGTGAATACAAGATGAAATGAAGTATGGGCGCCCATACTTCCTATAACAACAATTATCAATATACTATGACCGCTATAAAGTACCACCTAATTGGGAAATATAACATAAGTCCAAGGGCAGAGAGTCCCAAGTAGAGACTGATTAGTTGAGATAGTTATAGAATAAAGTATGTGGCAAAAATACACACTAACTTACAAATTTATGACCGTTCTTAGAGTAACAAGTAGAAATAAGAGCATAAGTCCCAAATAAGAGTGACTGATTAAATTGTAAGATTAGGTAAAGTGTAGCTCCTGTAAATGAACTTAAAATAAAAAAAGAAAGCGTTCTTTTTTCTGTAAGTAAAACTCAATAACACAAAACAACAAAAACAGTTTTTCTTCAAAGTAGTCACACAATGTGGCTACTTTCTTTATTTAATTTAGTTGCTATAATATAACCAAACAAGAATAATTGCTGTTCTTCTTCACAAGACATTTGATTTGTAATTTCCCAGTACTGCTCAAACAGTTTTTGCTGTTCCTCTGTAAATGTAGATTCCATTTTGTCTGATATCCTTAATTGCTTAGTTCTTAACTTTTCATATTCCAAACTTGGAGTATACAATTCTTCTTCAAAATAACTAAACAATGTTTTAAGCAATTTCATATTACTAAAATCAATATTCTGCAAAGCATCTGTATCAAATATGCTGTCAAAATGCCTTAATATATCTTTTGCATTTTCCATTATAACACCTCCTCAAACCATTCTAATTGATGGTCTCTAGCTTACCGGAGATGTTCTCATTTGTCAATCTATTTTTAAAATATCTATAAACTTTTAAATCCAAACTTGGTGAATAATTTCTCTAACTTATTATAGTCAGATATATCTTTCGCAGTTGAAGTATCTTTTGGATAGTAACATTTTCTATCTTCATTATAATTACCACCATTAATGTAATGATGCTTTGATAGTTCTAAAATGCTTTCACTACACCTCTGTCTATGTTCATAACCTCTGATTTTAAATAAAGCATGATAAGGTTTTAAATTAAAATCAGGTGCTATTACATTCTCAATATCTGTATTTAACCATTGCTCTATTTGATTTCCAATCTCATCATATGCTTTTACCACATATCCTTTATCCTTAATAACAATCCAAGATGGAGTATAACCAGTTAAAGCATAAGAGGCTAGATTAGCTGAAGGTCTCTTAGCATAATCATAATACATAACTTGACATCTTTTATTTAAGTCTTTTGATAATTTAATTGCCACATTTGTATCATTTACAATTGCTACCATTTCAGTATCTTTTATTCTAAATATGTTTAATCTTAATCTATCTGAGATTGTTGCAACATAATCAAATTGATTTGCAGATACATTATCTATAACCGTTATAGAACAACTTTCTTTTTTCTTTGTATATGCAATTGTTTCTTCTAATGATATGGATTGTAAATCTGTTATCTTTAACATATTTGATTCACCCTTCAATTTTCTAAATACTAATGATTACATTAACACAATTATATCTATTTTGTAAAGTAATATTTATATATAAGTTTTAAATTTCTTCAAGCCTTTTTATTTATCCTTTATATACTTTTATATCTTATATACTAAAAGTGCCTTAAAATCGATTGTCACAAGAGTTAGAAATAAATTATATCTATTAGTCTAGTTATTATCTACTTCAAATATTGTATATGCTTTATACAGTAATGTTTTAGTTTTTGATAATAAAGTTGAAATATATAAATAATCAGTATATGATAGTTCTTCTGTGAAATCTGTATATTCTGTTAGCTTTCTAATTATTTTATTGATATCATAAATATCTCTTTCAACTGCAGTATCAGTCAATGATTGTCGTACTTCTATTAAATGCAATTACAACATCTCCTTTATACTATAATTAGTTTCTCATTAATATTTTACTTGATATTTCCTCAACTTATTATGCCAAAAATCTCTCATATAAGATTTCAAAGGCAAAAATAATAAAGGTCATAATAATTACAACCTTTATTGTTTTTGATTTGATTTTGCTTTTAGTTTCATTATACTTTAATGTTAAATATGTATTTACTATATTTTCTTTTACTTCTAATATATTATCTTTACTTTGCTGACTAGTGTTTGTTCTTACTTTCTTAAACAATTGAGTAGTTACTGCATTCATAATCCTATAAGTATTACCATTTCTAATAAGATAAGTTTTGTTTGAAATATTTCTATACACATCTGATTCTACCTCTACACATTCTCCATAAAGTAACTTTTCTTTTGGTGGTGATATTATCCCTTTACTTTTGTTGTACATCTTTGCACCTTTAGGAAAGTATTTAAATCTTTCTAGTCTTTCATTTCTCTTATCTTTTGAATGTCTTAATGATTTAATAGTATTTAAGTTTTGCATTACATATACACCATTGTGTTTCCAGATTTTTCTTAATTTCTCTTGTGATATAAATAACCTCTTATTATCTGTTGTCTTTATAAAAGCATGTATATGCCAACAACCTTTTTCTGTTTGCTCAAATAAACCAATATGTTCTATATGATTAAACTCTGTTTGTTTCTTTAATTCTTTTATAAAATTACTATAGTAGTCCTTGATTACTAATATATCTGTTACATTCTCTTTACAAGTCAAAGTAACAAATATTTCTTTTACACTACCTGGAAAATTGTATAAAACTTTCTCCTCATAATCTCTTAGTTTTCTTCTAACACTACTAATACTTGTGTGATTATCTAAATCATACTTCTTAACCTCACCAGTTCTCTTATCCACATATTCATATTTATTTAATTTCCTTATATAACTACCAATATTAATCTTATTTCTTACCTTTACAATTTTACTATATCTACCTAAATCTATTTTTACAACTTCATCTGTATCTTTTATCTTATGTGGAATCTCACTACATTCAACTATAACATTTCTATTCATAATTATTTCCCCCATATCTATTCTGTAAAGAATGACATTTCTATTGTTACATACTAATAAAATTAAAAAGGAACTTACCCATCAAAAAAAGACACATACTAATGTATGGTCTAATCTTAAATATTGGTTCATTCTATTGTATTTTACTTATGTTGTACTATCAAAGGGACAACATCTGCTGCTAAATCTTCTTGTAAGTTTGCAATTGGATCCCCTTTGCAAGCTATATACGCCGCAGTCCATGGATTTCCAGCTGCTGATACAGGATATACATCTACACCATGATCTGTATAATAAGCACCTAATCCTGCTTTTTCTATTTCTTCAGGTCCAACACCTTCTGTTAATTGGTGTACTATTGAACCAACCATTTCCAAGTGAGCTAATTCTTCTGTGCCTATATCGTTCAAAGTTGCTTTTGATCTTTGGTCTGGCATTCCGAATCTTTGAGATAAATATCTTAAAGAAGCTGAAAGTTCTCCATCTGGGCCACCATATTGAGAAATTATAAATTTTGCAAGTTTTGGATTTGGACATTTTATATTAACTGGATATTGTAATACTTTGTTATAAGTCCACATTAAAAATTCCCCCTTTCCCATGGCCATGGTTCTTCAAGCCATCTCCATTTATTACATGGGAAATAGATAGATAGAGGTCCATAAACCTTTTGATATTTTTCTTTTAAATCTTTAAGTTTTTTAGAATAATCTTTGTGAAGATAAATAGCTCTTTCATCATCTGGGTGAGTATTTAAATATTCAGAAATATCAACTACAGCAAAATCTAAAGCACGAATTTTATCTAGCATTTCATCTCTTTGCATTTGCTTTTCTTCACAAGTATTATCATTTTGAATATTAGTAAATTCATAAGAATAAGTTGAAACTGCAGGTGATTGATTATTTGAAGAACAACAGCAGTTACAATTTCTGTTTTCGCAATCTTCTAACATTTGTTACATCCCTCCCCAATAGTGTTTGTAGCTTTAATAAAAGCATTCTCTTCTAATGATTGACAAGGTGAATAAGGATTTACAAGTTCAGGGAAAATAGTTCCCATTTTTAACCCTACAGCAGGAGTAAAAGTTTTATTCATTGTTTGAATTGGAACATAACTTTGACCAAACATAGGATTAGCTGGAAATACAGATGGTGCTTCATCAAATCCACAATCACATTCATCATTGTCATTGTTTGCTGTATAATAGTCGGCTGTAACACCGCAATTATTGCAAGCATTTTCTATAATATCATTATTATAATTTTGTTGACAACAACATTTTCTATATTTGCAATTATACATTTTTAATCCTCCTTATTAAGTTGTATAGTATATAATATGTAATATAATTAAATAATGTTTACAAAAAACATGAAAAAAGTCGAAATTTCATATGATAAAAAACTTTTTTTATATAAAATAATTGTTTTAAATTTCCATAATTTGTGCTATAATCCTATTGTAAGGATGTGATTATATGAAAAAAATAAAAGACCCTGTTAGTGGTATATCTCACTTAATAGGAGCTATATTATCTTTAGCAGGACTAGTATTATTAATAGTATATTCATCAATATACGGTGAAGGTGCTTGGGATATAGTATCATTTATAATTTTTGGAACAGGGTTACTACTTTTATATACTTTTAGTTCTTTGTACCATATGTTAAATTTAAATGAGCGAGCCACTAGAGTTTTCAAAAAGTTCGATCATATAATGATATATATTTTAATTGCTTCTACATATACTCCTATATGTTTAGGGCCATTACGTGGACCTTGGGGTTGGACTATTTTTGGCATTGTATGGGGACTTGCTATTTTAGGAACAGTTTTTACTGCTGTATGGATTAAAGCTCCTCGTTGGCTTACAACTTCTATATATATAGGTATGGGTTGGTTAGTGGTTATCATGCTTTACCCTTTATTAAAAACTTTTAATGAATTAAATGCTCTTCCATCCTTATTGTGGTTATTAGCTGGCGGTATATTTTACACTATAGGAGGAATTATTTACGGATTAAAGAAAGCTCCTTTTACTACTAAGCATTTTGGATTTCATGAAATTTTTCATATTTTTGTAATGTTAGGAAGCTTTTGTCAATACTGGTTTATATTTAGATATTTATTATATATATAATTAAAAAATAGAGAATATTTTAACCATTTTTATGGTATTATTCTCTATTTTTATCGTTCATTAAATATTTTTAATTACTCTTATTTATTACGTTCTGCAGTTTTATTAATCTATTTTTTTAGTTTAATTCAAAATTATCTGGCAATAATTCTTTTAACGTTTTCTTTACAATTTTTCCATCTTCATAATACATATATATAGTAAAATTTTCATCGCAGAATTCTGAAATAAATTGCCTACAATACCCACATGGTGAAGTATATATTAGTTCATTTTTTCCACCTAAAACTAACAAACATTCAAACTCTTTTTCTCCTTCTGAAATTGCTTTAGTAAATGCTACTCTTTCCGCACAAATAGACATTATACCATCATTTTCTATATTACAGCCAGAAAAAACTTTTCCATTTTTAGTTAATAATGCACAGCCTACTTTATAATTTGAATATGGTGCATAAGCTTTATTTCTTGCATTTTGGGCAACTTCTACTAATTTATCTAAATCTACCATATAAATTACATTCCTTCCATAATTTATTTACTAATTCTATATCTTTAGAACACCACCAATAGTTCTATTTATTGCATCATGACGACTTGCAATAACAGAAGCACCACCTGCAAGTACAACTATATCGCCTTTTTCTACATAGCCTCTTCTTATTGATTCCTCTATTCCCTCTGCAATAATATCATTTGGTTCTGTTTTATCTTTTATTAGTATTGGTGTAGTATTCCATGCTAATGCTAATTGTTTATATGTTTTTTCATTTGATGTAAATGCATATATTGGGCAACTTGGTAGTAAACTTGCTAACATTCTAGGAGTATTACCTGTTTGTGTATATGCAAATATTGCTTTGGCATTCATCTCCATAGCTGTTAATGTGACTGAACGGCATAATTTAAATTCATAGTCTAAACTTGACATATCCATTTCTCTTCTTTGATATCTTCTCCAATATCTTATATCTTTTTCAACTGCATTTGCAATTCTTACCATTGTTTTAACACATTCCACAGGGTATTTTCCCATTGCGCTTTCTCCTGAAAGCATTATTGCTCCTGTTACATCAAATATTGCATTTGCAACGTCACTTATTTCAGCTCTTGTAGGGTTTGGATTAACCGTCATTGTTTCTAACATTTGAGTTGCTGTTATAACAAGCTTACCCGCATCATTACACCTTTGTATAAACTTTTTTTGCATTACAGGCACTTCTTCAAAAGGTATTTCAACTCCCAAGTCACCACGAGCTACCATAACACCATCAGAAACTTCTAATATTTCATCAAAATTATCTATTCCTTCTTGATTTTCTATTTTTGATATTATTTTTATATCTTTTCCACCATTTTCATCTAGTACTTTTCTTATTGCAATAACATCTTCTTTGCATCTTATAAATGAAGCTGCAACATAATCAAAATCTTCTTTGCAACCATCAATTAAATCTTTTATATCTTTATCTTTTAAAGATGGCAAATTTACATGTGTTCCTGGTAAATTTATGCTTTTCCTATTTCCTAATTCTCCACCATTTGTTATTTTACATACAACATCTTTATCTTTTATTTCTATTACTTCTAGTTCTATTTTTCCGTCATCTATTAAAATAATAGAACCTATTTTTAAATCTTTATATAATTGTTTATAAGTTACACTTACTCTTGCACTATCTCCTATTATATCTTCATTAACTAAAGTAAATGTATTTCCAGATTCTAACATTACTGGTGCATATTCAAGTTTTCCTGTTCTTATTTCTGGTCCTTGTGTGTCTAATAGCAATGCAACTGGTAAATTTACTTCTTCTCTTGCTTGTTTTACAGCATCTATATATTTTCTTTGTTCTTCTATTCCTCCATGTGAAAAATTTATTCTTGCTACATTCATTCCTTGTAACATTAGCTCTTTTAAGATTTCCACTCTTTCTGTAGCAGGTCCTATCGTACATACTATTTTCGTTTTTCTCATATTTATTATCAATTCCTTTCCTATGTTTTAATGCTATTCATTAAAATATATTGTTCATAATGATAATTTATTATACCATTCGAGTTTTAATTCTTCAATACTTTATAATTATAAATATATTTTTGTATATGAATATTATAATTTGCATTCAAAAACACCTTAACATAAAAGAATACTACATTACTTGAATATTTTTCTTACACAATGGAGAAAGCAAGGGGATTGCATTGCTTTCCCCTTGCTTTTTTAGTTTTCTACTACCAGGAATATTTGTTAGAACGGCGAATTCTTGTCTAGCCCATAATATTCAGTTCCAATATGGTCATAGACAATTCCCTGTTTCGGCCCCTGCCAAATTAAATTACGTGGACCTATTGGACCATATGTATAGAGATCCCTGGCCCAATCCTCAATATAAGCGAAACCTTCCGAAATATAATACCTACCACCCATACGTCTTCTTGTACGAGAACCATATGCTCCTCGATAAGATATTATTTCCGCCAGAGTATCGCAATTACCCAACGTTGGATAATTATATCGATTGAGTACTACACTACCAGTGAGTAAGTGTGCCCTCTTTCCTCTAGCATAGCCTTGTTGAGAAATGAGAACACCTGCTTCAGCATACATGACGTCAGCAAGATTCTTTATTACTTCTTCACTGACATTGGCTATCCAAGGATTTTCCGGACCATTTCCTCTTGCCTTAAGCATGTTTGCTTCGTTTTCCGTAATTACTCCCTCTGCCAGAAGGCCATCTGCATAAGCATTACATGCCTTTTGATTAGAGGAAATTTTTTCTACTTCAGCTTCTGTTGGTGCCTCTGTCGGAGCTTCTGTTGGTGCTTCTGTCGGAGCCTGTGTTGTCTCCGCTTCTGTCTGTTCCTGAATTGTTTCTTCAGGTACAACATCACCTTGTGTTTCTGCAAGAGGTCCACTTTCAACCACAGTAGCGCCTTCTATGCCTTCCGTTTCTGTTTCAATTACTATTTGAGGTGTAAATGGTAGCACTTCTTCAGTAGTCTCCTTCAGTTCTACTATGTTTGCTGCCTCTGCCTCCTGACCATTAACTACCATTACTGGCACTGCAACAATCATAATTGCTAACATTACAATATGTATAGAAAAGCTATACACATTGCAATCCATCCATCTGGCAAATTCTCTCAGCTTTCGTCTGCCGAACCTTTTGGTATGCTTTACCAGATACCTCCGTAAAAACCGTAAATCCTCCATAGTAGTTCTCCTGTTGCCATTGTTCATATTCTTCTCTCCTTCTCTTTCGCACACTATAACTGTATATGTGTACTTTTTATAGATTACATAATAATTATACCATTTTTTTACATATATATCAAGTCTTTTTAACTACTAAACTATTAGGGACGGGGTTAAATAGTTTAGCAAACTTATTTTATACTTCAAAACAATAATATTATATTTTTCTACGTTGCCCCATTTAAGAAAATGTAATTCGCTTACCGCTCATAACATTTTCTAAAAAGGTCCCCACGAGTCACTTCGAAAAATATAATATTATTGTTTTGAAAATAGTATATATATTTTTGGGGCTAAACTATTTAACCCCGTCCCTAATAGTTTAGGCTAATTTTCTTAATTCCATAGCATGTTCTATTGTAACATCTGTAATATCTCCACTTGCAATTCTTGCTATTTCTTCAATTGTTTCCTTTTCATTTAACTGTTTTACTTGCGTTTTAGTTTTATTATTTTCTACTTCTTTGCTAATATAATAATTATAATCACCCTTTGCTGCAATGCTTGCTAAATGTGTAACGCATAAAACTTGATGATTTTTAGCAATATTCTTTATTTTTGTTCCAACTGCTTTAGCAGCTTTTCCACTAATTCCTGTATCTATTTCATCAAATATTAAAACTGGTACTTTATCTACATCTGATAATACTGACTTTATACCTAGCATTATTCTTGACATTTCTCCTCCAGAAGCTATTTTTATTAGTGGTTTTTCCTCGTCTCCGACATTTGTAGCAATTAAAAATTCTACATTATTTAATCCATTTTTGTTAAATTCATTGTTTTCATTAAACTCTACTTTACAATTAAATTTAGCATTTTTCATTTCTAAATCTTGAAGTTCAACATTTATTTTTTCAGATAACTGTTTAGCATATACTTGCCTTATTTTATCCATTTTCATTGATAAATCTGTCATTTTAGTTTGTAATTCTTTTATTTCTTTTTTTAGCTTATTATTATATTCATCTATGTTCTCTATTTGCTCTATCTCTTTCTCTAATTCATCTTTATATGCTAATATTTCTTCTACACTATTTCCATATTTTCTTTTTAAAGAAAATATTAAATCTAACCTTGTTTCTATTTCATTTCTTTCTTCTTCATCAAAATATATATCTTCTTTCATAGCATTTATATCTCTTGCTATTTCTTGTACTTCATAATATGAACTTTTTAATTCTGATAATTTTTCAGCATATTTTTCATCTATTGTTTCTATTTTCTCTAAAGCTCTAATGGCTTCATTTATTCCATCTATTGCACCATTACTTAATGCATTATCAGAAATATTTAAATTTTCAGCAATTTTTTCTGAATTTAGCATAATTTTCCTTTGTTCTTCTAGTTTTTCATCTTCACCTAACTTTAAATTTGCAACTTCTATTTCATTCAATTGATAATGTAATAAATCTAACCTTCTTTGTTTTTCTTTATCATCACCATAATTCATTTTTAAGAGATTTTGTACTTCTTGATATCTATTATATAGCTCTCTATAATCAGATTTCAACTTTTTAACTTCCTCGCCAATAAAGCTATCTAAATAGGCTATATGTGAATTTTTATCTAGTAAAGTTTGATTATCGTTTTGACCATGTATATCTATTACCTTTTTCATAAACTCTTTTAATTCATTAACAGTTACTAACCTTCCATTTATTTTACACATATTTCTTCCATTTGAATATATTTCTCTTGATACTATAATATTTCCATCTATTGCAATTTCATTTTTTGGCATATATATGCATGCTTCTATATAAGAATGATTTTCTCCTTTTCTTATCATTTCTTTTGAAAATCTTCCTCCAGATATTATTCCAAGAGAATCAATTATTAATGTTTTACCTGCTCCTGTTTCACCTGTTAAAACATTAAAACCTTGATTTAAGTCTATACTTAAATTATCTATAATTCCTATATTTTTAATATTTATTGTTGTTATCATATACATACCTCCGAAAATATTTTCTGCAAATATCTGTTTGCTATGTTAGTATTATATATGCGAATTTTTGTTTTGTCAATACTTATTTTAAAAATATTAAAAAAAATAAAAAGCCTCGTTTTTAACTTGGCTTCTTATTAAACTTATATTTATTAAACTAATTGTAATATTACAACTTCTGCAGCGTCACCTCTACGTTGACCTTTCTTAATTATACGAGTATATCCTCCAACTCTTCCTTCATATTTTGGAGCTAACTCATTAAATAATTTAGCTGTTAAATCTACTTTATTTCCTTCTGCATCTTTAACTTTATCCATCATTCTCATCATTTTTCTTCTAGCATTTAATCTTGATGGCATATCTTTTTGTCTTTTTTCAGTAGTAGTTTCTTTTACTACTCTTAAATATTCTTTACCGTTTTTGCTTTTTACTATTTCAGTTTCTTTATTACCCTTGCTATCTAACTTTGCTTTTACAACTTTAGTATCAACTGTTTCAAAATTATCTTTTTCTTTAACAGCTAATGCAATTATACTATCAGCCATAGCTTTAACTTCTTTAGCTCTAGCTTCTGTTGTTTCTATTTTTTCGTGTAAAATTAAGTCTGTTAATTGAGTTTTTAACATTGCTAAACGTATATCTGTTTTTTTACCTAATTTTCTATTTATAGCCAATTTTTTCACCTTCCTTTTTGTTTTTAGTCTTCTTCACTTGCAAAGTCTAAACCTAATGAATGTAATTTAGCAGTTACCTCATCTAAAGATTTCTTTCCTAAATTTCTAACTTTCATAATTTCTGATTGTGTCATTTTAGTAATATCTTCTACTGTTGATATTGATGCTCTTTTTAAGCAATTAAATGATCTTACAGATAACTCTAAATCTTCTATAGTCATCTCTAGAACTTTTTCTTTCTTGTCTTCTTCTTTTTCTATCATAACTTGTGTATTCTTTGCTGTTTCTGATAAATCTATGAATAACTCTAGATGTCCTGTCATAACTTTTGCTGCTAAACTTAAAGCTTCATATGGAGCTAAACTTCCATCTGTCCAAACTTCTATTGTTAATTTATCATAATCTACCATTTGTCCAACTCTAGTATTTTCTACTGAATAGTTAACCTTTTTTACTGGTGTATAAATTGAGTCTATTGGTAATACTCCTAAAGGTTGATTATCTTTTTTATTCTTTTCAGCAGAATTATATCCTCTGCCCATATCAACTGTCATTTCCATTTGAAGATGTGCACCTTCTGAAAGTGTTGCTATATGTAAATCTGGATTTAGTATTTCAACTGAAGCATCTGTAATAATATCTCCAGCCTTTACTTCTCCTTCTCCTTTATAGTCTATTCTAATTAATTTTTCTTCATTCTCATGAAGTTTTAATCTTACACTTTTTAAATTAACTATTATTTCAGGTACATCTTCTACTACATTTGGTATTGTAGAGAATTCATGAACTACGCCTTCAATTTTAACGCTTGTTATAGCTGCACCTGGTAATGAAGATAATAATATTCTTCTTAAAGAATTTCCTATTGTAACTCCATAACCACGCTCTAATGGTTCACAAACAAATTTTGCATAATTGTTCTCATTATCTATTTCTAAGCATTTTATATTTGGCCTTTCAAATTCTATCATTTTTACCTCCTAATTTAGAAGTTCTAAGTTTGGGTTAGCTCTATGCCCATTTTTCCTATTTTTACCCCTATTACTTTACTTCTTAATACATAATATATATTTTTTATAAGTACATATATAATGTTTAAAGTTTTCTCATTATTTAGAGTAAAGCTCTACTATTAAGTGTTCCTCAACTGGAATATCAACATCTTCTCTTGATGCTAATCTTACAACTTTACCACTTAAATTTTGTGCATCTTTTTCTAACCATTCTGGAACAGGTCTTCCTGCATTTTCTTCTACATTTAATTTTATTGCTCCATTATCTTTTCTTACTTCTCTTACAGATATTACATCTCCTGCTTTTACTAAATATGATGCTATATCTACCTTTCTTCCATTTACTTCAAAAGCTCCGTGTGTTACAAGCATTCTAGCTTGTGCTCTTGAACTTCCGTATCCTAATCTATATACTACATTGTCTAATCTGCTTTCTAATAATTGTAATAAAACTTCACCAGTTTTTCCTCTTGATTTAGAAGCCATATCAAAGTATTTTCTGAATTGTTTTTCACCAACTCCATAAAATGCTTTTGTTTTTTGTTTTTCTCTTAATTGAGTACCATATTCTGAAAGTTTTTTCTTTTTTTGTCCATTTTGTCCAGGTGCATAATTTCTTCTTGAAATACTGCATTTATCTGTATAACATCTTGAACCTTTTAAGAATAACTTTTGACCTTCTCTACGGCAAATACGGCATTGTTCGTCTTTATATCTTGCCATTTTATACTTCCCTCCTTAATTATTCCTTTCTAAAGTTTTAATATTTTACTTTTTAATATTTTGTTATATTTTAACTTTTAATTTTTTGCTTTCCTAATATTTTGCTTTTAATATTTTACTTTCCTAACATTTTGCTTTTATTTTTATTGTTTTTAATATTTCGCTATATTGACTATTATTTTTAATATTTTTGTCATTTTTTAGTTTTTTTATACTCTTCTTCTTTTTGGTGGTCTACAACCATTGTGTGGTATTGGTGTAACATCTTTTATGCTACTAATTTCCAAACCAGCTGATTGTAAAGATCTAATTGCTGCTTCTCTTCCTGAACCTGGACCTTTAACAAAAACATCTACTGTTTTTAAGCCATGTTCCATAGCTGCTTTTGCAGCTGTTTCTGCAGCTTCGCCTGCTGCAAATGGTGTGCTTTTTCTTGAACCTTTAAATCCAAGTTCTCCAGCACTTGCCCAAGAAATTGCGTTTCCTTGAACATCTGTTATTGTAACTATTGTATTATTGAATGTAGAATGAATATGAGCCATTCCTCTTTCAATGTTTTTTCTATCTCTTCTTCTAGTTGTTGTTCTTTTTGTTACAGCTTTTGCCATTTAGGTTTACCTCCTCTTTTTTGTACTTTTAATTTTTTATAAACTTATTTTTATGCTTTAACTAAAATTTTTTAATAATTCAGCATTACTCAATCTAAAATAAATTTAAGTTTTACTTTTTATAATTAATTTGCTTTTTTGCTTTTGCTTACTAATTTTCTAGGTCCTTTTCTTGTACGAGCATTAGTTTTTGTTCTTTGACCTCTTACTGGAAGACTTTTTCTATGTCTTATTCCTCTATAGCAACCAATTTCTGTAAGTCTTTTAATGTTTAAAGCTACTTCTCTTCTTAAGTCACCTTCAACAACTATTCCTTCCATAGCTTTTCTTATTGCTTGCTCTTGATCTCCAGTTAAGTCTTTAACTCTAGTGTCTGGATTTACTCCAGCATCTTTTAATATTTTTTGAGAAGTTGGTAGACCTATTCCATATATATATGTAAGTCCTATTTCTACTCTTTTTTCTCTAGGTAAATCTACTCCTGCTATACGAGCCATTTTTTTAGCACCTCCAAATTTATTATTTATTAATTGTTTGTCTCTTTTTGAAATATAAAAGGTGAAATGCATTGGGAGCTACCCCAATCTTTTAATTTCTCATAGACATGTATATAAACACAAATCTGATTTATAAGTTTTTATAAAACTTACAGCCGCTCAAGACTTGTGCTAATATCTAAATTATTTTTAATTACCCTTGTCTTTGTTTGTGTTTAGGGTTTTCGCATATAACTCTGATGACACCTTTTCTTTTAATTACTTTGCATTTTTCGCACATTTTTTTTACTGATGGTCTTACTTTCATTACTATTACACCTCCTGTAATTAATAATACCTAATTTAATTAGCTTTTCAGTAATTTATATAAAACTTATTGGGTTCTTAAGTATTATATCTATTTAGCTCTCCATGTTATTCTTCCTCTTGTTAAATCATATGGTGAAAGCTCTACTCTTACTTTATCTCCTGGTAATATTTTTATGTAGTTCATTCTTAATTTACCAGAAATATGAGCTAATATTTGATGTCCATTTTCAAGTTCTACTTTGAAATTAGTATTAGGTAATGTTTCAACAACAGTTCCTTCTACCTCTATAACATCCTCTTTTGACATTTAAATTTCATTCCTTTCGATTTATTAAAATCGCACAAATAGCTATTTTTCAATAATAACTACTTTTCTTTTTTTAATTAAAAGCCTGTGTGTGTACATAATTTTTATAGTTTTACACACAATAGCTAGTATAGTATATAATATTTTTATAATATTGTCAATATTTCTGGCTCATTTTCTGTAATTAAAATTGTATTTTCATAATGTGCCGCATTAGTACCATCTTCTGTTATTATTGTCCAACCATCATCTAATTGCAAAATACCTTCTCTACCATATATAACCATAGGTTCTATTGCAAGTGTCATGCCAGGTTCCAGCCTTATTCCTCTACCTTCTTTTCCGTAATTTGGAATTCCTGGATCCTCATGCATTTGTCTTCCTATGCCATGTCCTTGAAATTCTTTTACAATACTAAATCCGTTTTTCTTTATAAATTCACCTATTGCATGTGATACATCACCTAATCTATTACCTTTTTTTGCATATTTTATTCCCTCAAAAAAGGATTGTTTTGTTACATCTATCAATCTTTTAGTTTCATTATCTATTTTTCCTACAGCATAGGTTCTTGCACAATCCCCGTTAAAACCATTCTTATATGCTACTAAATCTACGCTTACAATATCTCCATCTTTTAAAATAACGTTTTTAGATGGTATTCCATGTATTATTTCATCATTAACAGATGCACAAATTGAACCCGGAAATGCAGGTACTCCTTTTACTCCACTTGGATACCCCTTTTCTGCTGGAATAGCTCCATTTGCTCTCATTGTATTTTCTGCTATCTTATCCAACTCCCATGTTGATATTCCAGGTTTTATAGCTTCTTCTATTGCTTTTTGTGTTAGATATGCTACTTTACATGCTTCTCTCATTTTTTCTATTTCTTGTTTTGATTTTATTGTTACCATTAATTTTTCCTTCCTTTTCTCTGTAATCTTTATTTTAAACAATTCTAAATTCTATTTTTTGAATGTACCTCTAAAAAATTTTCTTCGCATTATCAACTCTATTTTTTAGAACCGTTCCAAAAAATTTTCCACTTCTTTTGCTACATCTTCTGAAGTTTTTCCTGAATGTAAATTTAGTTTTACAGCATACAATAATTGTTGCGATTTGTAATAATCCGTTAATTCTGCTGAAGTTTCATAATAACTTTGCAATCTTTTTTTCACAGTTTCTACATCGTCATCTTCTCTTTTTTCTAATTTACTACCGCAAACATCACAAATTCCTTCTTGTTTCGGTGGCTTAAATTCTAAATTATATACTTCTCTACAATCTTTATTTGTGCAAACAAGCCTTTTTACTATTCTATCAATTATATCTTTATCTGATAAATCTAATTCTATTGCAATATCTACCTTTTTATTTTGTTTTTGCAAAAAGTTATCAAGTTCTATTGCTTGACTTTTCGTTCTTGGGAAACCATCTAATATTACACCTTTTTGGCAATCTTGCTCTAATAATCTTTTTTCCACCAACTTTATGGCTAAACTATCTGGAACTAAATTACCTTTTGATATATACTCGTCTATTTCTTTTCCTATATTTCCAGCTCTTTTCACATAACTTCTAAATAATTCTCCACTAGATACATGGGGTATTTTTAATTTTTTTGATAATAAATTTCCAACTGTACCTTTGCCAGATCCTGGCTTTCCTAACATCACTATATACATTAATTTATCCTCCCATTTACATTATAATAGTTTATAATATTTTTGCACAAAAAACAAGTAAACAGTAATATTTTTTCCTATATTTAAAAATTTACTCTTTAAAGTACATATTAAAAGTTGATTTACTCTACACCTTATGCTATAATGTTCACAAATTGTAACCTAGTACACTTCTAATTCAACTGAAAGGAGTAATATAAATAATGGATACTCGGCAAATTTTAAAGTATTTTCCGTCCAAAGACATTCCCGCAAAATTTCTTAATGATGCTAATTTGAATTTTGACATGATTTTTCCAGAAGATGAGGGAATTATAGCATACAATGGAAATCTATGTGGATTCTACTTATACGACGGAACTCTCATACTTCCTACAGAATTTGACTCTATTCTTTTAGATTTTAAAGGAATTGTAGCGCGTAAAAACAAATTCTATGGCTTTTATTCTTACGATGGGAAAATGACTGTTCCTATTGAATTTCAAGCAATAAACCCTGTTTTCGAAGGAATAATTGTGTATAATAACGCACTATGCGGATTTTATTCCTACGATGGAAAGCTTATTGTACCCGTACAATTCGATGAAATCAGACTTGATTTAAAAACAATTACAGTTTATAAAAATAATTTGCAAGGCTTATACACATATAACGGTGAATTTATCGTTCCGTGTGAATTTGCAAACATTGTATATCATAATCCTGAATTCATTCAAGTTCAAGTAGAAAATGGAATATGGAAAGTTTATACTTCCGAAAATGACATTATTAAATAAAAACAACATTATTAAAAATAACTTCATTAAATAGAGAATTCTTATTTAGGATTCTCTATTTTATATTAAAGTATTTATATAAAGTTGACTGCTTATGTCAATTATGCTATAATATTGACAAATTTTATTACATGTTATGATCTATTTCAATTGAAAGGAGACTAAAAAATGGAAAAAAACAATGATGTGCAACTTTCTGTTGTACCAATGAGTGAATGTCTTGGTACTATTTCATCAGCGGAGTTACAGCTTCCTGGCGAAATTGATGAAGTTCGGTTTTATAAGAAAGGAATGTTAGTTTGTAAAAGGCTTTCAAAAGACTCTACAAAGAAACATTATGGAGTATACTCCTACTCTGGTAAAGTTATTGTTCCTATTGAATTTGATGGTATTATCTTATATGAAACTGCAATTATAGTTTCTAAATACAATGCTATCAAAGTTTACTCCTATGCAGGAGAATGCATTATACTTTCTGCTTTTACTTCTATAATGTTATATGAAAATATAATCGTAACTTATGCTACAGATCAAGTAGGTCTTTATTCTTATGATGGGAAATGCATTCTTCCAACTAAATTTAGTAAATTTGACTTCAGGGAAGAAGGAATTATAGTTTATAAAGATGATTTGTGTGGTTTTTATTCCTATGAAGGCAAACTTATTGTACCAATTGAATTCGATGAAATCACTTTTGAAGTAAATCATTGGAACAACTTGTCCATTATCATTGTTCATAAAAATGGCTTATGCGGTTCTTATACTTATGATGGCAAGCTCATTATTCCAGTCGAATTTGATAGTATTTACGTAGATTTTTCCGATTCTGAACTGATTAGCGTTTGCAAAAAGGACTTTTATGGCCTTTATTCCTATGAAGGAAAGCTTATTGTCCCTGTTGAATTTAAAGAATTTATTTTTGAAGAAAACGCAATCATAGTATTCGGAAAAAATTATTTAAAAGGTTTATATTCCTATGATGGTAGAGTTATCGTTCCTGCAGAATACGATGATATTGAATTATGTCCGAACGCAGTTATAACAATAAAGAATGATTTATATGGTGCTTATTCATACGATGGTAATATTTTAGTTCCATGTAAATACTCTGATCTTTTCTGCACGAATGAAGGAAACATCAAGACTAAAAAAACTCGAACCGGAAGATGGGTAGTTCATTACATTCCACATTAAACTATTAGGGACGGGGCTAAATAGTTTAAGCACAAAAAAAGTGCTAAACTATTTAGCCCCGTCCCTAATAGTTTAGCCTTTTTATAAATTAAAAGTTTAATTTGCTTATTCTAAAAATCCCTTATAATGTCTCATAACAAGTTGAGATTCTAATTGTTGTACTGTTTCTAGTGCAACACCAACTACGATTAATATTGATGTACCACCAAATGCTATGTTAAGATTTGTAAATCTTATAAGCATTGGAAGTATAGCAATTACAGCTAGGAATAATCCACCAAATATTGTTAATTTTGATAGTATTCCTTTTAAGTAATCTGTTGTTGGTTTTCCTGCTCTTATTCCTGGTATAAATCCACCATTTTTCTTAATATTATTAGATACTTCTGCTGGATTAAATGTTGCATACGTATAGAAGAATGTAAATCCTACTATTAATAACAAGTATACAATAGCGTTAGCTAATGAATATCCCCATCCTACGGATGATGAAGATGTTGCTATTGAGAAATTGTAAATTACATTCCAGAAACCTGTTTCGTTTGCAATATTACTATTAATCATTTGAATAATCATTGCTGGGAATGTCATGATTGATGATGCAAAAATTACTGGCATTACACCTGCCATAGCAAGTTTTAATGGTATATGTGTATTTTGACCACCCATCATTTTTCTTCCTACAACTCTTTTTGAATATTGTACTGGTACTCTACGTTCAGCTTCTTGTACAAATACAACCCCTGCAATTAATACTATTGCACCAATTACTACACCTATAGCTATTAATAAACCTGTTGTAGTAAATGCTCCGCCTTCAAACATTAAATTCCATATTGCATTTACACCCTCTGGCAAGCCTGCTATAATACCTACAAAGATTAACATAGAAATACCATTTCCTATACCCTTTGATGTAATTAGCTCACCTAGCCACATAAGTAGGGCTGTTCCTGCCATAAATGAAATTACAACTGTTGCTCCTGTTAAGAAACTTGTATCCATAAATATTCCAGAATCTTTATATGATAGATAAATACCTAAACCTTCTATAAAGGCTAAAACTATTGTAAGTATTTTAGTATATTTATTTATCTTTCTTCTTCCTTCTTCTCCACCCTCTTTAGTTAATCTCTCTAAAGCTGGTATAACCATTGCTAATAATTGAATTACGATTGAAGCTGTGATATATGGACTTATTGACATTGCAAATATTGACAATCTTGAGAATGCACCTCCAGATATCAAATCTATTAAGGCTGCAAATCCTTGTCCTTTAAAAGCTTCTGATATTTGGAATGTATTAACTCCGGGTACTGTAATATAACATCCCAATCTAAATATTACTATTAATAATAATGTAAATAATAATCTCTTTCTAACATCTGGTGTTTTTAAAGCATTTTTTATAGTTTTAAACATTTTAAATCACCTCTGTCTTTCCACCTAAAGCCTCTATTGCATCTTTAGCTCCTTTTGTAAATCTTACAGCTTTTACAGTTACTTTTTTATCTAATTTTCCTGTTCCAAGCACTACTATTCCATCGTTTACTTTTGAAATAATTTTATCTTCAACTAATGTTTCAGCAGTTATTTCGTCTTTGCTTGATTTATTAAGCATTGTTAAAGTTACTTCTGTGTAATTTTTAGCATGAATGTTTGTAAATCCTCTTTTTGGTAACCTTCTATATAATGGAGTTTGACCTCCTTCAAATCCACGTCTAACTCCTCCACCTGTTCTTGCTTTTTGTCCTTTATGACCTCTACCAGATGTTTTTCCTAGACCTGAACCTATTCCACGTCCTACTCTCTTTTTTGTTTCATTTTTTTGTGCTGGTTTTAATTCGTCTAATTTCATTTCCTAAGTTACACCTCCTTAAATTATAAAATCTCTTCAACTTTCTTTCCTCTTTTAGCTGCAACTTGCTCAATAGTTTGCATTTGTTTTAAACCTTCTAATGTTGCATAAACAACGTTTCTTGGGTTGTTTGTTCCTATAACTTTTGTACGGATATCTCTATATCCAGCAAGTTCTATAACTGGTCTAACGCTACCTCCAGCTATAATTCCAGTACCTTCTTCAGCTGGTTTTAACATAACGCTAGCACTACCAAATTTTCCAATAAATTCATGTGGTATTGTTGTTCCTACTATTGGAACTTCTATTAAATTCTTTTTAGCTTCTTCAATAGCTTTCTTTATTGCATCTGGAACTTCAGCTGCTTTTCCATTTCCTAAACCAACATGACCTGCTCCATCTCCAACAACAACTACTGCACTAAATCTAAAAGTTCTACCACCTTTTACAACTTTTGCAACTCTATTAATTGCTACAACTTTTTCTTTTAATTCAGATGTATTCTCTTCTTGCACTTTAAATTTCCTCCTTCCTAATTAAAATTCTAATCCTGCTTCTCTTGCAGCTTCTGCTAATTCCTTAACAACTCCGTGATATATATATCCACCTCTGTCATATACAACAGTTTTTATGTTCTTTTCTAAAGCTCTTTTAGCTATTAAAGTTCCAACTTCTTTAGCAGCTTTAACATTAGAATGTTTTTCTTTTACTTCTTTATCTAATGTAGATGCTTGAGCTAATGTATTTCCTTTAGTGTCGTCAATTACTTGTACATATATATTGTTATTGCTTCTATATACACATAATCTTGGACGCTCTGCAGTTCCACTTAATTTTGTACGAACTCTTTTATGTCTTCTAACTCTTTCAGCTTTTCTATCTGTTTTGGTAATCATGTTTTCTCCTTTCTTAAATTAGATTTTGCCAATTTAATTTACATATATTTTAATTTGTTTTATATTTTATTATTTCTTACCTGTCTTTCCTTCTTTACGTCTAATATGTTCATCAACATATTTAATACCTTTTCCATGATAAACTTCTGGTGGTCTTTTTGTTCTTACAACTGCAGCTGTTTGACCAACTAATTCTTTATCAATTCCTCTAACTATAATTGAGTTAGCATTTGGAACATCAAATGTAATTCCTTGAGGAGCTTCCATTTCTACTGGATGAGAATATCCTAAACTCATTACTAATTTGTTTCCTTGTTTTTGTGCTCTATATCCAACACCAACTATCTCTAATTCTTTTTTATATTCATTTACAACACCTTCAATCATGTTGTTAATTAATGTTCTTGTTAATCCATGTAAACTTTTATTTTCTGCTTCATCATTTGGTCTTGTAACATTTATTGTATTTCCATCTATTGAAACAGTTATGTTTTTATGAATATCTCTTTCTAATGTTCCTTTAGGTCCTTTTACTGTTAGATGTGTTCCGTCTAATTTAACTTCTACACCTGCTGGTACAGTAATAGGTTTATTTCCTATTCTTGACATTTTGAATTTCCCTCCTTCATTCAAGTTTTAAGTTATTGAGCCTTAAATTTAATTATTTTAATATTTAATTCTATATTCTATTTTATTGATACTTTTACGCAATTAGAAATTACCAAACGTAAGCTAAAACTTCTCCACCTAAACCTTCATTTCTTGCATCTTTATCTGTTTTTATTCCTTTTGATGTGGAAATTAAAGCTATTCCTAAACCATTTAATACTTTTGGTAATTCGTCTTTAGAAGCATAAATTCTTAAACCTGGTTTGCTTATTCTCTTTATGCCATCTATTACTCTTACACCTTTTTCACCATATTTTAATGTAATTCTTATAATGCCTTGATTTTCATTTTTTATCTCTTCAAATGCTTTTATATATCCTTCTTTAAATAAAATTTCAGCTATTGCTTTCTTCATATTTGAAGCAGGAATATCAACTGTTTTATGTTTTGAGCTATTTGCATTTCTTATTCTTGTTAGCATATCTGCTATTGGATCAGTTGTATTCAATTTCCTTCCTCCTTTTCTTTTATTATATAAGTAATTTTCTTATTTTTATTACATATTAATTTTTGCTTATGTAATATATTACTTAAGAATTACCAACTTGCTTTCTTTACTCCTGGTATTTCACCTTTATGTGCTAATTCTCTAAAGCATACACGGCATATACCAAATTTTCTAATATAAGCATGTGGTCTTCCA
>CANQRI010000005.1 GCA_947626235.1 uncultured Clostridia bacterium
ATTTATAATAATGGGAAAAATTATGCTTTAAATATTAACATTTCTTCTAATTACAGAATTCACCTTACAACAAATTCTAAACCAAACCCTACTGTTGCACCTAACTTTTGTATGGTTTTAAGAAAACATATTTTAGGTTTTAAAATAGCTAAAATTTATATGAATGGTTTAGAAAGAATTGTTTATATAGATTTAGAGGGCTATAATGAACTAAATGATTTTACACAAAAAAAGCTTATAATTGAGCTTATGGGTAAGCATAGTAATATTATTCTTTTAAATAGTAATAATGTTATAATTGATAGCTTAAGGCATTTAGATAGTTTTTCAAATTCTTTAAGAGATATTTTGCCTGCACACCCATATAGTGAACCCACTTCAGATAAATTAGATTTTACAAATACTTCTCTTGAATACTTTATAAATTCATTTAATCATAGTGAACATTTATCAAAAGCAATTTCTGATATTTATACTGGAATTAGTAAAACTTTTATTATAAATCAGCTATCACAATTAGGCATTTCTGATGATAACTACTCTAATAAAGATATAGATACATTATATAATTCTATTAAAAATATTATAAATGGAAAAGCTTCTTGCTCTTTAATTAATGATGGAAAAGATTTTACTATATCTAGTTCCAACAACTATAATGATTTAGATATTAACTTTTTTATTGATGATTTTTATTTTAACAAAGAAGAAAACGATTTAGTTATAGGTTATAGAAATGATTTATTAAGATTAATGCTTTCCAATTTAAAAAAGATTTCTAAAAAACTTGAAAATATAAATAATAAATTAAAAGAATGTGAAAATATGGATACTTATCGTATATATGGAGAACTTATTACATCTAATTTATACCAAATTGATGATAGTAAAAATGTTAAGTCTATAACTTTAGAAAATTATTACAATAATAACTTGCCAATAGATATTCCTTTAGATACAACTATTTCGCCTTCTTTAAATGCAAAAAAATATTTTAAAAAATATCATAAATTAAAAAATACTCTTGAAATTGTAAGCCTTCAAAAAGAAGAAACTGAAAAAGAATTAGATTACATTGAAAGTGTTATTTATGAACTTGAAAATTGTAATTCTGCCGAAGATGTTGATGAAGTTTACGAAGAAATTTCTGAAAACAGTATTTTAAAAGATTATCACAATTTTCCAAAAAATAGTAATTCTGAAATTAAGAAAAATAAAATAAATAAGAGAAAAGCACATAGTGAATATGAGCCTATAACTTATAAGGTTGATGGTTTTACAGTTTTTGTTGGAAAAAATAATAAACAAAATGACTATATTACTACTAAACTTGGCAAAAATGATGACTTATGGTTTCATACTAAAGATATAAGAGGAAGTCATGTACTTTTAAAATGTAATGGTAGTGATGTTAAAATAGATACAATTATTAGTTGCTGTAAAATTGCAGCTTTTCATAGTAAGGCAAAGCTTTCTTCTAATGTACCTGTTGATTATTGCAAAATTAAATATGTTAGAAAGCCTTCTGGTAGCAAGCCACGGAATGGTTATTTATACTAATAACGAAACGATTAATGTTACTCCATCTATTAAGTAAAGAGAAATTCAATTTAGAATTTCTCTTTATTTTTGCGTTTTTTCTTTATTACAAAATATATTGCAATTATTAAAATTCCAATAGCAATAAAAACTACAATCCATACATTATTTTCTTGTTGTAATATATTTTCTATATTTCCACTACCTATTTCATTTTCTTGTAATATTCTAAATAGTTCTTCAGCTTGAATTTCTTGTTCTTGCTTATCTTGAATTTCTTCTACTTCATTTCTCCTATGAACATTTACTTCATATTTTTTAATAGTTATTCCATCTTGTGCCACTACAACAATTTCCAATTTATTATCTCCGATATTTATTTCCATATTTGTATTTATTACACTATTTCCATTTATTTTAACTACTGCATTTTCTTTTTGTGGTATAGCTAAAATTTGTATATTATCTACACTATTTGCTACTTCTACATTATAATTAGTTACATTAGCATTAAACTCTGGAACAAGTGTTCCTTCCCTTATTGCTAATGTTTCTAAATTAGCATTTGCAAGTTCTATATTATTTGTTTTTGTTACATAAATTTTATAATTTTCTGTTTTAGTTTTATCTTTTGATTCTACTATAATATTTATTGTATTTTTTCCCATCTGTAAATTTTCATTTCCGCTTATTGTAACGGTCGCCTCATTATTTTCTGCAAATGCTACAACTTCCAAATTTTCTACTGTATTATCTACTACTAAATAGTATTCTTTTATAGCTTTATTAAATTCTGGACTAATTCCCGGATAATTTAACCTTAAAACTGCTAAATTTGCATTATCGTCTTCAGCATCATCTTGTACTGGCATTTGTACTTCATCTTGTGAAATATCATTCTGTGATAAATTTTCATCTTGCGAAATATTATTCTGTGATACCTCTGTATCTTGTGGTATATTTTGCAATTCATTTTTTATTTCTATATTTATATAGTTATCACTTATTTCTAAACTTTCTCCTTTTGAATTATAAAACTCTCCAGATGCCGTTACAGTTGCCATTCCTTCTTCTAATCCTTTAAACACAAAAGTACCCGCTTCTAAATCTTGCTTATTTTCTCCATTTTCACTTACCCACGTATATAAAATTCTATTTTCCATTACATTTGTATTTTCTGGTCCACGAACATATTGCAATTTTACTGCATCAAAATACATTTCTATAGTAAAACTTGCAACATCTTTTAAATTCAAGTTTAACTCTATTTCTTCATCTTTTTGTATTGCTTCTTTATTAGTCTGCATTCCAATTTGCGTAACAGCGGATGATTTATTTATTCCTAAAACTAAAATTAAACTAACTAAAATAATAAGCTTCTTCATTCTTTTTATCTTCAAAATCTAATTTTGAATTTACCTCCCTACTTTATCATTGCTTAATAAATTCTAGCTCTAATATATGTCTTCTTATTAAAAGTGAATCCGAAGATGATGGATTTTTTCCATCTCTTCTAACATTTCCAGCTTTTAAGAAAATTCCATTTAGCTTTTTTATTTCTAATATATGCCTTTGCAATATATATAAATCTGCTGTATCTACATAACCATCTGAATCTAAATCTCCATAAATTATAACTGTATATTCCATTTTTATATTGCTATTTTCGTCTACTAATCTAATTCTTGAACCTGTTCCTATTCTTTGGTCATCTCTTAACAAATTACCATTATAAGCATATATTTCTATTGTATAATTTGTAATTATTTTTTCTTTAACACTACTTACCGTTAAATCTTTAATATCCCAACCTGTTACTTCATTATTTTTTACTGTTAAGCTTTCATCAAAAACAACTCCATCTAGTTTTGGAAATATTAATATAGGAACTTCTCTTGTAATACTTCCATCTTCTGTAGTTAAAGTTATTTTAGTATTTCCTTGTTTTAGTGCTGTTATAAGTCCACTTTCATCTACTGAAGCTATATTTTCATCTTCTATTTTATATATTATATTTGAGTTACTTGCATCCTCTGGAGTTATAAGTGGCTCTATTGTATATTTATCTCCTTCTTGCATTGCTATACTTTCTACGTTTACTTGCATATCTGTTAAAGGTGTATAAACTTCTACATATATTGTATTTGAAACATTATTTGATTTTGATTTTACAGTTATTCCAACAGTTCCAGCTTTAACACCAAGTATATATCCATTTCCATAAATCATAGCTATATTACTATTAGTAGAGCTATACTCTACTGCCCTATTTGTTGCATTTGGTGGTAGAACTTCTACATTTAGCTTTATTGTTTCACCTTTCTTTATTTTAGTTTTATCTACTGATAAATTTATTTGTTCTACTGGAATTTCTCCTTGTGGTACTTCTTTTAAATAACTATGAAAAGCATATCCTATTATACCATTTGAAAGTCTAACTTTATCCCATAATTCTCCTGCTTGCCTTCCCTTTGCTATTCTTGTCATAATTGCATTTTTATTCACTGAAGTAATTACTTCATACGAAGTTGAAGGTCCAATTCTTATATTTAATGTACTATTTACATCTGCCTGTACCTGTGTATTATCACTTATAAAATCGCTTTCTAATATATTAGGATTTTCCACTGGAGTAACATTCATATTATTATATACAGGAATAACAAAAGACATTGCACTATTTAACATTCCTGCTTTTGAATACCCACTATAAATTATATTAGATTCACTATATGGTGCCAGTACATTTGTCATATATTGATGCCAAAACAAACCTCCATTACTATTATTTACCACATGAAATTTTTGTAAATAAATTGTATTTTGTCCTAAATTTATATAACTTGAACCTAAAAAGATTGCCCCACCAGTTATTGCTTTTCCTTTATTATTCCATGGAATTAAATATTTATCTTTTGTAGCTTGTGAAGCACCATGACCATCTTTTGCATATTGTAGTCCATTTTTTATTGCTCCCATTGGTTCTGATGAACTTGTTGCCCCTATATTATAAAAATTATATAATCCTTCAAAACCGCTTACATTACCACTAATAGAACTATGTGACAGAAACGGTCCTACTTCTTGTTTTATTCGGGAAGCTAAATGGTAAGTACTTACTTTTGAATTCCTTCCTGCAGATAATATTAAATCTGAATATTTACTTGTAGTTACTATATTATTTCCTGAAGAATCCAAGTATTCCACTATTCTATTATAAAATTCAGTTCCATATAGCACCTTTTCAATTCCTTCTAAAGTATTGGTACTTTCATTATATGATAACTCCTCAAACTGAAAAATTCTTACTTCATTTAAAAAGTTTCGTGGATCCATTGCGAATTCAACTGCTCTTCTTGATGAATCTACCCATCCTCTATCTACCTCTACATTATATTTCCCAGTTTCAGTATTTTTCCATCTATCTGAATACGATTTAGGGACTAAATTTTTTCCAAATACATTTTCATTATTTATTACATCTTGCCAACTCAAATTAGTATATAACGCATAGAACTTCCAATTAGGATGATTTTTTTGCAATTCTAATAAATATGGTTTATAACTATCTGGGAAGTTATTAATTCCCTCTAATATAGTTGTATTATTAATTGTTGAAATTTCATAATTTAATTTATTATTCTTATCTGTACTATCTAGTACATAACTTATACTTTTTCCCATGGCAATACTACTAATTATCACAATAAAAAGGATAATAAAAATTTTTATATATCTCATTTTTAAGCTCCTTTAGTTTTTGTAACAACTTCTATCTGGCTTAATTTACATTTCTTTAGCTTGTACAATAAGTCTATTTCTTGAATAATTTACACACGTAATTAAAGTAATTACTACATTTCCATTTGTTTCTTGACTTAATGGTGCTACATTATTTGGTTTTACTTTATAAATATCATAAATTACATAAGTTTGCTCTCCATTTACATTATCTGTTAAATATATTTCATCTCCAAGTTCCAAATCAATTAAATGGTTAAACATTCTTTCTTTATCATAATTATGCCCTGCTATACAAAAATTTCCTACACAATTTGGCTCTGGTCCCCAATATTTTGAAGCACAAACATCAAGTCCATCTGTTTTATATTCTTTAAGTACATAAGTTTCTAAATTTATTTTTGGTATTTCTAATTTTGCCGTTACTTCGTAATCTAAATACGTTTTTGGTATTTGTGAAATTAATTCTTTAG
Organism: uncultured Clostridia bacterium; assembly: GCA_947626235.1. Taxonomy (GTDB): domain Bacteria; phylum Bacillota; class Clostridia; order TANB77; family CAG-508; genus UMGS1663. Next base: position 5,754 of record CANQRI010000005.1, read on the forward strand.
GTACTATTTCTTCTTTACTTATTACTTTTTCTAATTCTATATTATCGTAACTTTCTTTTAACTTAATTTTACTTTCTTTATATATTCCCAAAAACATGTATGAAATTATTACTAAAATAAGTAATAAAATTACAATTTTTATTCTTCTTCTATTTTGTTCAATTTTATCTTTTAATATTCTTTTTCCCATAAAAAATAAATTCCTTTCGTCTCTTGTTATCTCTCATAATTTTATGTATAGATGATTTCTTTTGGAAATCATCTAGCTTTGTTATTTTTTCTTACTAAAAAATATATATGAAGCTACTAATATTGCTATAATTGGCACAACAGCTAAATATATAGTATCTCCTGTTTTGGGTAATGTGCTTGGTGTTTGGTTATTTGTTCCTGTACTTGTTTGTCCTTGTGTATTTGTTTGACCTGGTGTTTGTGTAGAGTTTCCATTTCCTCCAGATGTAGTTTTTTCTTTTACTGCTATTTGAAATGCTTTAGATATTATTGTTTCATCTGATTCATCTCTATCTATAAGTTTTACTGTAACTGTATAGTTTCCTGCTTTTGAAAATAAGCCTCTAACATTTAATACTTTATTAACATTTTCGCCACCTATAAGCTCTCCTGCAGGGTCTCCCCATCCGCTTTCAATAATATCATACTGTGTTTGTCCATCTCCATCTGTTGCAAGCAATTTTGCTGTTCCTTGAACATCAGATGTAGCACTTGCTTCAATTCTTGCATGCTCATAATTTTTTCCCATTGTTGATGCTATTGAAAGTCTCATATCCTTTTCTTCATTTACTATTACATCACCTTCATAATTTAATGAAATTGCATAGTCTACAAATATTGGTTCTACTGTAAAAGTTTGTATTTTTGGATCTGTAATATTATCAAATTTAGAAGTATCAGGCTTTGTTAATCCTTCTGCTGTTATTCTAAAGTTTGTTGGGTTTGATGTAGTAATACCTTCTGTTTTTGCCTTAAATGTAGCTGTCATACTTTGCCTTGGTTGTGAACCTCCTGTAGAATCTAAATAATATACTCTTACTTTTTCATCAGAAGGTGTTGTTTGAGTAGACCCTTCAGATGAAACATATTCTACTAATTTTTTATCGTAATAAATATCAAAAGTGTATGCAGTTAAGTCTGTACCAAAATTTATAGTTACTGTTATATTCTCACCAGGGTGTACTGTGCTTTTATCTATTGATATATTTAAGGTATCTAATGTGTCTGCATATACTTTCATTGAAAATACTAATGTAAATAGTATGGCGAAAATCATTGCAATGCTTATAATTTTTTTCATAAAAATTTTTCCTCCTTTTTGATTTTTTATAATAATATTATGTCGATTTTATTGTTTTTTACATTAGAATTTTTTTGATATTTTGGAAAAATTTATCATATTAAAAAAAGAATTGCCCAATATTAATATATTTATTTATTAATAACTCCCAGCTGCATAATAGCTTGTTAAAAAATTTTATAAATAAAATTTTTTACAATCTATAATTTGCTGGTCCCCACAAAATGTTACTAATAAATAAATATATTAATATTGGGCATTATAAAAAAGATATAGAAATTAATCTATATCTTTTTGCGTTTTACTTTTTATTTTTTACTTTTTAGAAGTGTTTTCCGCCTCTTCTTCCTGATGATCTATCATCTTCATCAATATTGCCATCATTCATAAAATCATTATTATCATAGTCGTTAGTATTATCTTTCATTTTTGGCATATTCACATAATCATCATTGTCATCATTTTTAAACTCTTTGTCATAATCAAAAATATTTGAATTGTTAAAATCTTCACCTTTTACATATTTATTAGCTATATCATCAGCATTTTTGTCTTCTTCGTCATAATCACCACTATTTTTCATTTTTATTTTTAATACTATTATTGCTATTATTACTATTACTATTAATGCTATTAATATGTATAAAATATACATTAAATCAAATCCTGTATCTTGTGCCTCTGCTCCCCCTCCAACATTTGCTGTAATTTGATATGTGGCAACTTGCCCATCTTCTGATTTTAACATTATGGTAATTACATTTTCTCCTTCTTGTAAGCCTTCATTTCCCATTATTTCTACTGTTGCACCTTCTATATTTGGCTCTGCTACAATTTCTAATTTTTCTATTGAAGATGCTACATTTATTGTATATTCATATATATATGGTTTAAATACATCTGATATATTTGCACCTTTTACTTCTAAAGATTTTAATCTTAATATACCTGAATCATCTATATTTTCGTCATCAATTTCATTTGTTTCTGTTCCTGATACATCGTTTGCAATGGTATTAGAAACTTCATTGGTTACAGTATTAGTTGTTACTTCATTGGTTGCCACCTCATTAGTTACTGTATTTGTGTTTGCATCTGCTGGCTTTTCTTTTGTTAAATAATCTGATGAAATATATGCAGTTTTACCATTATAGCTTACTCTACTCCATGAACCATCTGTACTAATACCTGTCCTTGTTACAGCAGTTCCTTTACTTAATCCACCTAATCTTGTACTACTAGCACTATCAAGTTCCCTTACATTTACAGATTCCGTATTATATACATATACCGTTTCATTTACGTCTTTAAATGTATTTTTTAGTGTTGGTGTTTTTGGAGTTTGTGGTTGTTGTGGTTGAGGTGAAGTTTGTGTACTAGGTACTGGTTGCGTATTTGTTTGTGGCTGTGGTGTTGTTGGTTGTTGTGGGGTTACTGGTGCTTCAGTTTGAGGTTCTGTTACTGTAATTGTAATAGATTCACTTACAGTTTTTTTATTAAGGTCTGAACCTGTTACTTCTCCACTTAATTTAATTGTATAACTTCCAGCTGTAGAAGCAACAAAAGTTGCTGTCATTACATTTTGAGTAACTTCTGAATCAGCTGCATCTGCTACATTTGTTGTTCCTCCTAAACTTCCACCTGAAGCTGTAAGGCTTAAATTCCATGCCTCTGTAGAATTAACTTTTACTGTTATATTAACTGTCTCTCCAGTTTTTACATTACTGCTTGAAGGACTTAAACTAGCACTTGCAGCATATGCTACGTTCCCCATTGCAAAAATCATTGTAACCATTAATATAAATAATACTACATTTTTTAACTTTCTCATAAACTTTCTCCTTTTTATCTTTATTCGAACTTATTATTGTTCTATTCTTATCTGTTGTGTATTAGTTAAATGTCTTTTTAACAAAGCTAAATCTACAACATCAATATCTTCTTTATCAGACTTTAATATTCCAGCTTCTAAATATTCATTTTTTAACTTATTTGTACCAGTTAAATGTCTTTTCATTAATGCTAAATCTATTACATCTACTTCTATATCACCATTCAAATCTCCAAGTTTCACCATTGTATATTCTTTTTCATCTATACTTACTTTATAGCCTGTTCCTAAACCACCTTTTTCTACAACAGCTCCTTTAGAATCTTTTACAACTATTGTTTTTCCTTCATTTGCTTCCTTTAAATTTTCTACTGTAAAAGATGGTGTTGCAATTATATCAGTGTCCTCTACTTTAAATTCTGGAGTTTCTTGCACTTTTATGTATTGCCTTGAAACATAGCCTTTCGTACCGTCTTCTAAAACTATTCTATCCCAAATATGTCCATCTAAATTGTATTTTCCTTGTTCTATTCTTGTAGCATTAACATTTGCTGATAACATTTTATAAACCGTCGTTCCTTCTAATCCTGGTCCATTTCTAAAGTTAACTTCTGTAGTTGTTACTATTTTGTCATTGCAGTTTGTAATATCTGGTATATCAACTAAATATTGCCTTGCCACATAACCTTTCCTTCCATCTGGAAGAACTACCTTATCCCAATAATATCCATCACAAGGTTGTAAACTTGTTTCTATTTTTAATAGCACATCTCCTGTATTTACTTCTGCAATAATTGATGATGATGTGCTTTGACCTGCTCTTACACGTACTTCTGTACCTTTTACTTTTACCTCTTGAGTAATAGGTTTTACCGTTTCAGCATTTCCCGGTTCTGCACATGCTTTGGCAGGCATATTTTCATATACTGGTATTATAAAATCAATGCTTGAATTTAATAACCCTAAATTGCTATATGAATTTCTTACTTCAGAACCTTCACTTTTAGCAGCTGAAAGGTTTTGCATATATTGATGATTGTATAGTCCTGTTCCATTATCTACAACATCAAATTTTTGCAAATATAATGTATCTTGCTGACTACTAATATAACCATCTACTATAAACTTTGCTCCATGTTTAATTGACTCTTCTGGGCTTGTTAAGCCTTTTTCCTTTGCATATTGTAAACCGTTTGTTATTACATCTGCTGTAGTTTTACCATTTGCTTTAATATTGAAATAATTATAATATCCTACATATCCACCATATGTTCCACTTATAAGTCCACTATCACCATTTACTCCTTGCTCTTGTCTAAGCCTTGAAGCCAAATGATATGGGCTGATATTTGCTTCTTCTGCTGCTTCCATAATTATTTGTGCATAAGATTTATTAATAACTGCTTTTGTTCCATCAGTTTTTGTATATGTAATTGTATCTCCTTGCATATATTTTATATCTTTTATTATTTGCTTTACGCCTTCTATATTTTGAATTTTTTTATTAAAAGATAATGATTCAAATTGAAATACATAATTTTCATTTAAAGAATTTCTTGGATCCATATAATAGCTAATTGCAGCTGCTGATGGACATTTCCATGAGCCACCACTATACCTAGTATCACCACAAGAAGGGCAAATCCATGCGCCAGTATTTGTATAGTAAATTAAGTTTCTTTGGTGTGCTGATTCTTCTTTTATAACTTCATTCCAGTCTAACCCTGTATAAAAAATTGTAAAATTCCAATTTGGATGATCAACTTTTAAAGTATTTATCAATTCTGCATAACCTGGATATTTGTTTAGCTTATCTGACATATCTTCCCTTGTTTGAGCAGCATATAAATATTTATTACTAAACACACTAATAAACATATAAGATAGAAAAGTTAATAATATTATTATACTTATAAATCTAGCGACTTTTTTCAACTTTATCCCTCCAACATTTACCACTTTTTATATAATAAAAAATATCTCCTCATTTTCCGACATTTAAATCATTCAAATTATATCATTCGTCAAATTAATAGTCAACAAAATTAGTAAATGTTATAAAATTGTAAAATATCCAAATTTTTACAACAAAAAAGAACCTTTTATTTACCTATACCTTTTGTGATATAAGTCATTTAGGTTCTTTTACTATAATATTAAACTTACACAATTTCAAAATCAATTTGTCTTAACAATTTATTTGCATTTATAACCCTTATTTGTACTTTGTCTCCTATTTTATATTTCTTATTAGTTTTTTCTCCTATCAAAATTTTATTGTTTTCATCATATATAAAATATTCGTCGCCCATGTTTTCAAACCTTACTAGCCCTTCTACTGTGTTTTGTAGCTCTACAAACATTCCAAAAGAAGTTATGCTAGACACTATTCCTTCATATTCTTCTCCAATTTTATCTTGCATAAATTCTGCCATTTTTATGCTTATACTATCTCTTTCTACTTTTTGAGCAACTTTTTCTCTTTCAGAAGACTGTTCAGCATACCTTTTTGCCTGTTCTTCATATTTTTCTTTATCTTTTATATCATAGTTTTGGGCAATATATTTTGATATTATTCTGTGAATAAACAAGTCTGGATATCTTCTAATTGGAGATGTAAAATGGCAATAGTATTTACTTGCTATTCCAAAATGCCCCTTGTTCTCACTTTCATACTTTGCTAATTTTAAAGTTCTTAATATTAAATTTGAAATTACTCTTTCTTCAGGAGTACCTTTTATTTTTTCTATTACTTCTGCAAAGGCCTTTGGGTGAATATTATCCTTGTTTCCTTTTATTTTATAACCAAAATTATATAAAAACTTATTTAATTCATTTATTTTATCTTCATCTGGAACTTCGTGCACTCTATATATAAATGGTGCCTCTAACCAGAAAAATCTTTCCGCAACAACCTCATTTGCAGTTAGCATAAACTGCTCTATTATTTCATTTGCAAATGTTAATTCATACTTTTTAACATCAATTGCATAACCATTTTCGTCAAGAACAATCTTACTTTCTGGAATATCCAAATTTAAGCTACCCTGTTTTCTTCTTCTTTCTTTAAGTATTTTGGCAAGCTCTTCCATTCTTTTAAAATGCTCTACATATGCCTCATATTCTTGTACTATTTTCATATCTTCTTTTGATAATTCTTCTTTATTTGCATATTTCAAAATTTTTGCAACATTTGTATATGTCATTCTTCTTGTTACGTTTATAATGCTCTTTTGTATATCTGAAGAAATAACTTGTCCGTCTTTATCTATTTCCATTATTACAGAAATTGTTAACCTATCTTTTCCTTCATTTAAACTACAAATTCCATTAGAAAGTTCTTTTGGAAGCATTGGTATCACTCTATCTAACATATATATGCTTGTTCCTCTAATAATTGCCTCTTTATCTAGCATAGAATCTTCCTTTACATAGTAACTAACATCAGCAATACTAACTCCTAATTCATAATTTCCATTTTCTAATTTTTTCACATAAACTGCATCATCTAAATCTTTAGCATCTTCGCCATCTATAGTAAATATTTCCTCTTCTCTTAAATCTAAACGATTTGGAATATCTTTTTTACTTATTTCTTCTTTTATACTTTTTGCTTCATTAATTACTTGCTTTGGAAATTCATAAGGTAAATCATATTCTTTTACCAAAGATAACATATCTACCCCAGCTTCATCTATTTTTCCTAATATTTCTATAATTTTTCCCTCTGCATTTTTACCCCCTTCAGGATATTTTAATATTTTTACTACAACTTTATCATTATTCTTCGCTTTTCCAACATTAGATTTAGATATAAATATATCTGTACCCAATTTTCTATCATCAGGAATAACAAAACCAAAATTTCTACTCTTTGTGAAAATTCCAACTACAGTATCTTTTTCATGTTTTAATACTTTTAATATTCTTCCCTCTCTATGTTCTTTTAAATTATCGTTAGATAAAATTTCTACTAAAACTGTATCTCCATTTAATGCATTTTTATTATTTGATTTAGAAATATATAACTCTTCCTCATTATCTCTATCATCTTCTATATTGTCGTTTTCTAATTTTACAAACCCAAAACCTCTTTCATTTGCTCTATACGTTCCTTTTACAAACTTTTTATTATCAATTAAACTATATTTGTTTTTTCCACTTTTTTGAATTTTATATTCGTCCTCTAATTTTTTTAACACTTGTACTAAATTATTATACTCATTTTTAGGCACACTTAATAAAACAGCTATTTCTTTTGCCTTCATTGGAACATAGCTATCTTCACTCATAAAATCTAAAATTAGTTTTTCTTTATCTTCCATTTTACTCCTTTGGGGGACGGTTCTAAAATTCCGGAATTTTGGGACAGACAATTTTTATAAATAGTTGTAAAACCTTTTTGACAAACAACAAAGGCTAGACTATATTAAAACAAAAACTCTAAACTATTTAACCCCGTCCCTAATAGTTTAAAAGATGTAGTAAGGTTCTTACTACATCTTATTATAAACTATATTACATATATTATTCCTAATGCAACAGCTAATATTGCAAATAATACGCTTAATATTATTGTTAATCTTTTTAAGGCTCCTTCTTTTGTCCTTCCTTTATTTTTTTCATAGAAGTTTGAAGTTGAAGAACCTGTAATTGTTCCAGATGCACCTTCACTATCCTTCGTTTGTATAGTTGCTACTATTATTAATGCTACACAAACTATTAAATATATTCCTAATCCTACATATTTTACTATTTCCATTTACTACCCTCTCCTTAAGTTCTCTTTTTTTCAATGTAACTATTTTACCATAATTTATATATAAAAGTAAAGAGGTATGTACAAAAATTATGAAATTTTGTTATTTAATTAATTATTTTTAGTTTTTATAAAAGCAGACGAGCGGGAAAATTAACTTCCCGCCCGCTTTAGAATGACTAAATTTCTTCAAGGAAAGCATATTCTGCTCCCAACTCTTTCTGCCGTGCTTTGGCCAGATCCAGCTCGCTTGCCTTATAGTACCATACCTCGCTATACTTCTTGTCCTCGTCGGGCTTGTAGTAGTCGATGATGTACTTATAATGGGAAATTTCCTCAATATCACTTTCATCTCCATCATATTCTTCGAATATAATAGAAACGTCCATCTCATGAGGCATCCCGGTTCCGCAGCCATTCCATCTGTGGCTCTCATACAGTTTTCCTTGATACCTGATAAAATAGCCACTAAACCGACCCTTCTTGTCAACGAAATTTCCCAGGCACTCGATACCTTCTACCTGAGAGCAAATCGTCTCCTCTACATTTTGCAAATTCCGGTTATCCATAGTTCCTTTGACAATCATACCAGCTTTCCACTTCTTCTCGATAATTGCAGACATTCTAAAATCCTCCGTTTATAATGTATTTTTTCATATAGCTAGGATTGCTACACGAATGTACTTATATTATAGCACATTTTTAAATAATTTTCAAATAAACTATTAGGGACGGGGTTAAATAGTTTACCTGCCTATAAACATTTGAACATAAATTTTTCCGTATTTTGAACCATTTACTACACCAATTCCGGTGTAATTAAAGTTACTATTTAAAATATTAGCCCTATGTCCTGCTGAATTCATCCAAGCAGTAACTGCTGCACTATTACTAGAGTTTCCTGCAATATTCTCTCCTGCCGTTTTATATGACACTTTAAAATTATCTAACATATTAAATGGTGAACCATATATTGGTGATGTATGAGAAAAGTAGTTATTATCCACCATATCTTTTGCTTTTATTCTTGCTACGTTTTGTACTTCTGAATTTATTTTTAATGGCTCTAATCCATTATTTTCCCTCTGTTTATTTATAAGATTAAAAACTTCTAATTCATCAGCGGTTAACCCAGCTGTATTTGATGTTCCACCAGAAGAATTGCCACTAGATGAATTATTTCCACCTGTTGTACTACCAGATGAACTTCCTGTTCCTGACGAAGTTGGATAAATTGGTTTTATATAATCTTTACTAACTGCACCTACGTAATCTCCCTCTACTTGAACAATATACCAATTTCCAACTCCTGCAAAAACTCTTATGTATTCATTTTTATTGACCGTTGTTATTACTTTATAATTTATTCCGGGTCCACTTCTTACGTTTAATTTTGAAGCTGTAACTAAACCTGTTGAAAAATCTAACTTATAATAATGTTGCATTCCAAAAGATGTAGAACCTATTAGCAATATTATCAAGAATGAAAATAGTATAGATGCCTTCAGAAGACTTTTCTTTTTTATTTTTATAATCTTCACTTTTATTCCCCCTTTATTATTTCTATTCGAATTGATTTATTTTATTCTGTGTTATATAATAAGGACATGAAAAATTTAATTGTTGATAAAAAATATAATGAAAAAAAATTAAATACATTTTTATTTGATAAGTTTCCTGACTTAAAGCAAAATACTTTATACAAAGCTTTAAGAAAAAAAGATATTAAAGTTAATAATAAAAGAGTTTCAGAAAATGTTACAATTTATGAAGGAGATGAAATTCAAGTTTTTATTGTTGATGAACTGCTTGAAAATAATTTTAGTTTGGACATTGTATATGAAGATTCTAATATTATTATCATTAATAAACCTGAAAATATTGAAGTTACTGGCGACTCTAATTCACTTACCAAATATGTTGAAGAATACTGCATATCTAAAGGAGAAAATTTTGTCCAGCCATGCCATAGGTTAGATAGAAATACTACTGGTATAGTTTTGTTTGCAAAAAATGAAAAAGCTTTATCTATCTTATTAGAGAAATTTAAACAAAAAGAAATCGAAAAATATTATAAAGCAACTGTATATGGCATTTTAGATAAAAAACAAGATACTCTCATCTCTTACTTATTTAAAGATAAGAAAAAATCTATGGTATACATTTCAGATTCTCCTAAAAAAGGATATTTGAAAATAATAACTTCTTATAAAGTTATTGAAGAAAAAGAAAATTCTTCTATTTTGGATATCAAATTAGAAACAGGTAGAACTCATCAAATAAGAGCGCAATTTGCACACATTGGTCACCCAATAATAGGTGATGGTAAATATGGTAATAATGAAATTAATAAGAAATTTAATAAAAAACACCAAATGCTATGTAGTTATAAAATCGTTTTTAATTTTAAAACTGATAGTGGTATTTTAGAATATTTAAATGGCAAAAAGTATCAGTTGGGGACTGTCCCCAATTGAGACGAATGGAACAATTTGGGACAGCCTTTGTTAAAATAACAAAGGCTGTCCTTATTTTATTATTCAAAGTTTATTATTATTTAAAAATTATTATTCAAAGATTATTCAAAGACTATTCAAGGATTATTTAAAGATTATTATTCAAAAAATTTATCAAATTGTTCTTCTGTAATAACTTCTTGTTTTAATAAAGTTTCTGCAACTTCATGAAGTTTATCCATATGTGCTGATAAAATTGATTGTGCCTTTAAATATGCATTATCTAACAATATTTTTACTTCTGCACCTATTGCATCTGCATATTTTTCTCCAAGTAATTGTAACTCATATGGATCTTGTTCTGTATTTATAGATATTGTTCCTACTACATCACTCATTCCATATACAGTTACCATGTCTTTGGCAATTTTAGTTGCAACTTCTATGTCGTTACTTGCTCCTGTTGAAATATCATTTAATGCTATTTTTTCTGCAGCACGTCCGCCAAGTAAAGCAACTAATCTTTCTTGCATTTCCGTTTTTGAAATATAGCTTTTATCTTCATTAGTTTTATACATCGTGTATCCACCAGCTACACCTCTTGGTATAATTGATATTTCTTTTACTGGCTCTTGTGTTTCCAAATATCTACTAACTATTGCATGTCCTGCCTCATGATATGCTGTAAGTTTTTTATCTTTTTCAGATATTACTCTACTTGTTTTTTGTAATCCAACTGTTACTTTCTTTACAGCTTCGTCTAAATCAGATTGTTCTATTAGTTCATGCTCATTTACTGTTGCAACTATTGCTGCTTCGTTTAAGATGTTAGCAAGCTCTGCACCAGTAAAACCTGCTGTATCTTCTGCAACACTTTTTAAACTTACATTTTCTGCAAATTTTTTGTCCTTTGCATGTATTTTTAAAATTGCTTCTCTACCTTTTAAGTCAGGAACTGCTATTGTTATTTGCCTATCAAATCTTCCTGGTCTTAATAATGCCTTATCTAGCATTTCTGGTCTGTTGGTTGCAGCTAAAACTATAATCGTTTCATCTGTATCAAATCCGTCCATTTCTACTAAAAGTTGATTTAATGTTTGATTATTCTCTGTTTCTGCTCCACTTCCTGATGTACGCCTTGAACCTATTGCATCAATTTCATCTATAAAAACTATACATGGAGCTAATTTTCTTGCTTTTTCAAATAACTTTCTGACTCTTGATGCACCAAGTCCAGCAAACATTTCTATAAATTCAGATCCACTCATTGATATAAAAGGAACATTTGCCTCTCCTGCAATGGCTTTTGCAATTAAAGTTTTTCCTGTACCTGGTTTTCCATATAAAAGTATTCCTCTTGGCACTTTGGCACCCATTTTAGTGAATTTTTCAGGCTCTTTTAAAAATTGTACAGTTTCTATCATTTCTTGCTTTTCTTCTTCTAGCCCTGCTACATCATCAAATTTTACCTTAACTTTTGTAGTAGTATCATCATATACTTTTCCTTTTTCTCCTAAACCTTGCATTTTAAACACTAAAACAAATAATGCAACTATCATTATTGTTGGTAGCAATGTAAATAATGTTTCTGATATAGATATTAAAACATTTCTTTGTTTTTGCTCTAATTGTATTTCTATTCCTTGTTCTACTTTTTCTTGAATAAGCTCAATAAACGCTTGTGTATTAGGTACTATTGAATTCTTTTCTTCTTCTATATCTTTTAATTTTACTTTTACAGATGTACTTCCAACTGTCATTTCTATTTTTTCAACTTCACCATCAGAAACCTTTTTTATTAAATCTGTATATGATATTTTACTATCGTCTTCATTATTATTGCCTACCATTAAATAAACAAGTACTGCTGATGCTACAATTAATATAATTGCAATAGAAGCTATTATCCATATTTGTTTATTATTCTTTCCTTTATTTTTTTGTTCTCTGTTATTTTCCTGCTCTTTGTTATTTTCTTGCTCTTTACTCATCTTTCTTGTATTCCTTTCTTATTTTTAAACATATTTCCCTGTGGCTCTAAACCTTTATCTAAATCTTCCCCTTCTTTTTTCTTCCTTTTATTATTGTTTCCTTTATCTGATTTTTCTTTTTTCTCTTTTGGCTCATCTTTTTTGTTGTCATCTTTATTTTCTTTATCATTTTCGTTATCTTTTTCTTCCTCTTGCTTTTTTTCTTCATCATCTTTCTTCTCGTCTTGCTTTTCTTCTTCTTTATTTGTTTTTTGCCATTCAGCAATTCTTGCTTGTTCTTCTATTATTTTAGCCAATTCTTGCTGTCTTTTTATTAAGTCTGATTTTATAATTAATATTGCAGTTATCATATAAATACATGCTATTCCAAAATACATAATATTAAAGTATATTATTTCAAAACCGAAGACCATGTGTATAATTGAATATATTAACAATAATATAATAGGTAAAGTAAATGCATATATTGCCATATTAAATATAGCATATGGCTTTAACCTTATTTTTACTATCATTGATGTTATATATCCTAACAACATTATTACTACTGCAAGCATTAACGTTTCTATTAAATAATACATAAAACCATAAGCAAACAATGTTATAAATAATACTGTAAACATATAAAATACTTCATCATTATCGAAAAGACTTACAACTTCCTCTTTACTAAAATTGTTAGGTTGTACATTTTCAAATAAAGTACTATATGAATATTCAAGTGGCTCCATTTTAGGCTCTACAGAAATTAATACTTTATCTTTCAAAAATGCTATACCCATTGTACTGTTGGCTACTTGATTTTTATACAATTTGAATTGTTCATCTTCTATTTCATTTGTATCTACAATAAAAGTTTTAAAAAATAAATTACTATTTTTTAAATTTATTGGTTCATCAAGTTGCATTTGTAAAGTATTATCTTCAAATTTAAAATCTGGTAAATCATTTTTTATGTATTGCAAAAGGTTGTACATTTGACTTATAAATAATGCAGAAGTTACTATTGTAAGTATTGCAATTAATAACATAAAGTACTTTATTGTATTTACTACTGGTTGAGTTGCTAGTTCTGGATATTTTTCAAAATCTTTTACACTAGTTATTATTTTTTTAAAAAATGTCATTTGTTCACTCCTTTATATGTTTTCTATTTACATTTTTTCTATTGTCATTCCATCTTTAGAATCTTTAACATTATATCCTTTTTCTTTTAATTCATCTCTTATTTTATCAGATAAAGCCCAATCTTTATTTTGCCTTGCTAATGTTCTTTTTTCCACCAACTGTTTTATTTCTTCAGGTAATTCTATTTGCTCTTGCTCTAAAAGATATTTCTTTGAATTTTTTATATCTAAGCCTAATACTTCGTCAAACTTTTCTAATAATTTAGCATATTGTTCTGACTTAACTTCATTTCTAACAACTTCCCATACAATTCCCATTGCTAGTGGCATATTTAAATCATCATTAATTGCCTCTAAAAACCTTTGCTCATATTGTTCTATGGCACTTTGTGGAACTTCTTGTTTACTTTCTAAATGATTTAAATATCCTTCACGTAACCTATTTATAGATTTTTGTGCAGACATTGCCCCTTCAAATGTAAAGTTCAATTTTGTTCTATAATGAGCTGTATAGCAAAACATTTTATATGCTAAAGGCTCTATTCCATGTTCTTTAAGAACATCTAATGTATAAGTATTTCCTAGACTTTTAGACATTTTTCCGCCATCTACTTGTAAAAATTCAACATGCATCCATGTTTTGGCAGGTATTTTTCCAGTTGCACCTTTGCTTTGTGCTATTTCATTTTCATGGTGTGTAGGTATATGGTCTACGCCACCTGTATGAATATCGAATTCTTCTCCTAAATATTTTCTTCCCATTGCAGAACATTCTATATGCCAACCTGGGTATGATAATCCCCATGGACTTTCCCATTTCATAATATGATTTTCTGGCGCTTTTATCCATAAAGCAAAGTCATACGGATTTCTTTTTTCTGTATCTACGTCTACTCTAGCTCCCGCAATTTGGTCATCTAATTTTCTGTTAGATAACACAGGATATTTATCTAATTTTGATATGTCAAAATATATTCCTTTTGATGTTTCATAGGCATATCCATTTGCTATTAATTCTTCTACAAATTTTAACATATCAGAAATATGGTCTGTTGCTTTTGCAATAATTTCTGGTTTTTCTATATTTAGTCTTCCCATATCTCTGAAAAATATTTCTGTATAATAATTTGCAATTTCATATGGATCTTTATTTTCTTTTCTTGCTGCTTTTTCCATTTTGTCTTCGCCTTCATCTGCATCTGACTCTAAATGACCTACATCTGTTATATTCATAACATGTTTTAATTCATACCCATTATATTTTAAAACTCTTCTTAATGTATCCATAAATACATAAGCTCTAAAGTTGCCTATATGTGCATAACTATACACCGTTGGACCACAAGAATATATTCTAACCTCATTTCCTTTTAATGGTTTGAACTCACTTTTGTCCCTTGTTAATGTATTATATAATTTTAATCCCATAAATTGTTTATGTAATTGGTCAAGGTTTAAAAACTTTGACCAATTACTTTTCCTCCTTTTTTTAATTTACAAGAATTTGTGTTAAGTTATTTTTACTCACAAGAATTTATTGGAGTTATTTATTCTACAATATTTGAACTTGGCGAAGTAGTATCTCCCCCAGCTGTATTAGTTGTTGAAGGTGTTTGCGTATTTGTTTCTCCTGTAGATGTATTTGTTTGAGTATTTGTCGTTGTTGGAGGTTTTTCAGTATTTGTTGTACCTCCTCCAACTTCGTTAGTTGTTTGATTACTCTTTTTCTTATTTACCGTTAATGTTATTGTTGAACCTTTATCTGCTTTTTGATTTGCTTTCACACTTTGTTTTAATACTATTCCATCATCTTCGTCTTCATCTTCTGAATATTCAACATTAACTACAAATCCAATATCCTCTAATGCTTTTTTTGCAGCAGCTAATTTTTTACCTACTACATTTACAACTTCTACTTGTTCAGGTGCTACATGCACTGTACAAGTTTCGGTTGGTACATCATATTTGCCACCACTTGAAGTAGTCCATAATGTTGTATTTTCTTTTGGTGGTCTTGCTAAAAATGTTTTATCTTCTACTGCTTTACAGTATTCATTTGCTATCTTTCCTGTTTCAGTACATATTTTTAATGTTTTATGTCCTTCACATGGTCCTGGTACTGTTCCTATAACAAATTCCTCTGTTTGACGTCTTGCACAAGATGCTGTTGCTACACAACCAGAGTCTAAACAAATAGTTGCACTTGTGATATTCTCTGGTTTTTGAATTCTTGCACTTTCTAGACCACTGTGTATATCTTTCATAACTGCTCTCCATATAAACATAGCATTATTATCATAGTTTGGTCTTTCAGTTATGTCAAAGCCAAACCAACTTGCTGCTGTATAATATGGTGTAAATCCGCAAAGCCATCTATCTTTATATTCATCTGTTGAACCTGTTTTTGCACAAACGTCCATACCTGATATAGCACATGAAGCAGCTGTACCACTTCTTACTGGTTCTGTTAGTATACGTTTTAATATATATGCATTTTGTTCAGATATTACTCTTTCTGTTCTTTGTTGTGGTTCTAGTATAACATTTCCTTCTGAATCTTCTACTTTTGTATAGAAAGTAGGTTCTATATATACTCCATCATTTGCTACTGTTGCATAAGCTGCTGCCATTTCTAATGGACTGATATCTGGAGTTCCTAATGCTAATGCTAAATCGTTATAGTGGTCACTTACATTAATTCCCACTTTTTTCAAAAATTCAATAGCGTTACTTGGTCCTAATTCTGCTAATATTTTTATATTAACTATATTTGATGATTTACCTATTGCACGCTTTACAGTAATTAATCCACTATATCCATCTGAATTGTGAGGGTCATATCCTCCTCCAAACTGTGTATATGAATCATCATATACTGTTCCTGCTGTTATAATTCCTGCATCTAATGCCGGCATAACTACTGCTATTGGCTTAAATGATGAACCAGGTTGTTTTCTACCTTGTGTTGCTCTGTTTGTACCTGTTACATTTGCATCTGTTCCTAAACCACCCATACAGCCAACTACTTGACCTGTTTTATGGTCTATAATAACCATTGCAGCTTGTGAATGCCCTGAATTTATTAGTTTACCATCTTTTGTTTCCTTTGGTTGGAATATATATTTATCTTTCTTAAATTCTTCTTCCATTCTTGCTTGTATGGCGTTATTTACTGTAGAATATACTGTGTAACCGCTATTATAAAATCTATTTTTTGCTGTTGTATAATCTATATCATCTTTTTCCATTAAGTCTTTTATTACTTGCTCTATTACTGCTGCTGTATGATATGAATAATTAGAACCTGCATTTACTTGCCCTTGTACAAAACCAAGACCTGCATCTACTTCTGCTATAGCTGCATTGTATGTTTCCTCATCTGCAATAAAACCTTGACTTTTCATTTCTGCTAAAACAGTTTTTGTTCTAGTTTTTATTTTTTCAGTATTATCTGTTGTTTGGTCAAAAGGCGCATAAGCATTTGGTGCATGGTTTATACCTGCTAAAAATGCTGCTTGTGCTAATGATAATTGGTCTATTGTTTTGCTAAAGTAATAATGTGTTGCTGTAGATACGCCATAATTTGTTCCACCTATGAATATTAAATTTAAATAATATTCTAGTATTTCATCCTTTGAAAGAACTTTCTCTAAATTATATGCACGCGCCATCTCTCTTATTTTTCTTTCTATACCTGCAACACCTTCATCATCTTTATCATCGAAAGTATTTTTTATTAATTGTTGAGTTATTGTACTACCTCCATAAGAAGATTCTCCACCTTTGACTGCAAAATTTAATGTTGCAGATAGTGTTCTTCCTATATCTATTCCATTATGCTCTCTAAACCTTTTATCTTCTATTGCTATAAATGCATTTGGTAAATATTCTGGCATTTTGTCTAAATCTACCCATTCTCTATTCTCGTCTGAAGCAAGTGTAACTACTTGATCACCATTAACTATTTTGGTATTACCAGATATTGCTGCCTCTAAATCTTCTCTTGTAACTTTATATTTATCACTAAAGAATATTCCTGCTACTATACCAGCTACAACCATAACAGCAATAATTCCTAAAAGAAATATTGCTAAAATTACTCTTTTTAATACTTTATGCTTCTTAACCTTTCCTTTTTTATTTGTTTTAATTTTTTTATTTTTTATTTTCTTTGTTTCATCATTATTATTGCTATTAACTCTTTTATTTCTTACATCCTCTACATTATATTTTCTTGTTTTATCATTATTGTATTTTTTTACCTTTTTATTTTTCTTCATACTTTTCCTCCTAGTAAATTGGTAGTATAAACTATTTATTTTTGCACATATTAACCCCTTTTAAATATACACACATATTATATTATATTTATTATAAAATTTAAAGTATTTTAAGTAAATTTTAATATTTTTTAGTATTTCGTTAACTTTTCACTAGTGTAAATTGTAAAACATAAAAAAAGATTCTAAATTTTGTTTAGAATCTTTTCTTTTATTATTTAGCATATTCAACTACTCTTGTTTCTCTTATAATGTTTACTTTTATTTGTCCTGGATAATCCATTTCATCTTCAATTCGTTTTGTAATATCTCTTGCAAGTAAAGTCATTTCATTATCGCTTATTCTTTCAGGTTTTACTATTATTCTAACTTCTCTACCTGCTTGTATTGCAAATGATTTTTCTACTCCTTCAAATGAATCTGCAATTTCCTCTAATTGTTGTAGCCTCTTTATGTATGCTTCAAGAGTTTCTCTTCTTGCACCAGGTCTTGATGCAGAAATTGCATCTGCAGCTTGTATTAAAACTGCTTCTATAGTTTTTGGCTCTACATCTCCATGGTGAGCTTGTACAGCATTTATTACAATTTCATTTTCTTTATACTTTCTAAGTACATCTACACCTATTTCAACATGTGTTCCTTCCATGTCGTGGTCTAATGCTTTACCTATGTCATGAAGTAACCCTGCTCTTCTTGCTATTTTTGGATCTAACCCTAATTCTTCTGCCATTATTCTTGCCAAATTAGAAACCTCTATTGAATGATTTAGCACATTTTGTCCATAACTTGTCCTGTATTTTAATTTTCCCAATAATTTTATAATGTCTGGATGAAGCCCTATTACGCCAGTTTCCATTGCTGCTCTTTCTCCTTCTTCCTTTATTATTGTTTCTAATTCTTCTCTTGATTTTTCAACCATTTCCTCAATTTTAGCTGGATGTATTCTTCCATCTTCAATTAATTTTTCAAGAGACATTTTTGCAATTTCTCTTCTTAATGGATCAAATCCTGAAATTACTACTGCTTCTGGGGTGTCATCTATGATTAAATCTATTCCCGTTAATGTTTCTAATGTTTTTATATTTCTACCCTCTCTACCAATAATTCTTCCTTTCATATCATCATTTGGAAGTGCTACTATTGATACTGTAGTTTCTGAAGTATGGTCTGCTGCACATTTCTGTATTGCATAACCTATTATTTCTTTTGCATTTTTGTCTGCTGTTTCCTTTGCTTTTTGCTCTAAGTCCTTAATAAGGTTTGCTTTCTCCATAGTAATTTGCTTTTCTACTTCAGATAAAAGCATTTTCTTTGCATCTTCTACTGATAATCTTGAAATTCTTTGTAATTCTTCTAATTGCTTTGTTTGTAATTCACTTAATTCTTGTTTCTTATCTTCTAACTCTTTTGTCTCATATTCTAAATCTTTTTCTCTTTTTTCTAGGTTTTCCATTTTGTTTTCAAGATTTTCTTCTTTTTGTATTAAACGTTCTTCTTGTTTTTGAACTTCGCCTCTTCTTTCTCTAATCTCTTGATCTAATTCCTTCCTGCTGTTCATTATTTCTTCTTTTGCTTTAAAGATTTCTTCTTTTTTCTTATTTTCGGCTTCTTTATTAGCTAATTCAAGTATTCTTTTAGCTTCACTTTCTGCACTTTTCATTTTTGATTCTGCTATTTTTTTTCTTACAATTATTCCAATAAATATTCCTATTACTATTGAGATTAGAAAAATGGCGATATAGATTATTATGTCCATAATCTTACACCTCTTCCTTATTTTATTTTCAATGTACATAAATATATATTTTTCTAATTATTTTTAGAATATATTTTGTCTCTATTATATTTTATATTTATTATTGTAAACTGTCAATACCTTTTTTTGAATTTATAAACTAATAGGGACGGGGTTAAATAGTTTAGCACTATACAACAAAAAACTGAAGTTTTATTTATATTTAAAACTTCAGCATTTTTATATTTTCTAACTTTAACGTGCTAAACTATTTAACCCCGTCCCTATTAGTTTATGCTCTTGGGTGTGCTTTTTTATATACATTTTTTAAACTTTCATCTTGAAATTGCATATATACTTGTGTAGATGAAATATCTGAATGACCAAGCATTGTTTGAATTGCTTTTAAATCTGCTCCATTTTGAATAAGATGTGTTGCAAATGAATGTCTTAACACATGTGGAGTGATATCTTTATCAATATGTGCTTGCTCTTTATAATATTTTACTATTTTCCAGAAACCTTGTCTTGTTAATCTTTGACCATTTATATTTACAAATAGAGCTGGTTCTTCTTCACTTTTTATTAATATAGGTCTTGCTTCTTCCATATATTCTTTTAATGCTTTTAGAGACATTGTTCCAAGAGGAATACTTCTTTGCTTGTTAGCAACATGACAATTTACATATCCCTTTTCTAAATCGATATCTCCTACATCTAAAGATATTATTTCAGTTACCCTCATTCCTGTAGCGTATGCAAATTCAAGCATAGCTTTATCTCTAGTGCCTTTTAAATCTACATCTTTAGGTTGATTTAATAATAGTTCAACTTCTTTTGAAGTTAATACACTAGGTACTCTCTTTTCTATTTTTGGTGACTGAATTCCTTCTGTTGGATCTTTTTTAGTTTTCTTATTTTTTACTAAAAATTGATAGAATGATCTAATTGAAGCTAAATTTCTTGAAATTGTTGATGGTTTCTTTCCTATTGATTTTAAGTAATCTAAATATCCTTTTATTTCTTCTTCTTCTACTTTTACATAATTTAATTTGTTTGTTTCTATATATTTAGTATAATACACAATATCTCTTCTATATGATTGTAATGTATTCTCTGATACTTTTTTATCATTTTGAAGAAATTCTAAAAAAAGTTTAAATTGTTTTTCCATTTCAGCTCCCCTATTCTTATATATTTTCTTTGGTTTATGCAAAATTTACATAAACTATATATGTTATATCAAATTACTTCAAAATTGTAAAGAGCTTTTTACAAAATTCTACAATTTTTTTATAAATATTTTATAAGCATCATCAACAAGTTTGAAGATATATATACTTCTACAAAAGACGACAAAATTAGACATACTGTCATGATTCCAGAAAAAATTGTATGCCTATATATTTCTGTTTTTACATTTTCTTTTCTTTTATCCTTTATAATCGATTTATATAATTTCATACCACTAACTGCTAAAGCAAAAATACATGGAATAAATATTATGTTCTGTGAAAATAATGTAATTAATCCAAATGCTATTCCCTTCCATGTACCCAATGTAGCTATTATAACAGCTATTGTATAACCTAAGCTAAATCCTCTTATACAAATTATCGCATAAACAATAGGTATTCCTATTACTGTAGAACCTATAAACCACAGTATAACTGCAAGTAATAAATTATTGACAATAGTAGTTCTCAACAAAACGTTTAAATCTATTTCATAGTCTGTTTTTAATGCATTTATAAAATTGTTTAGATATTCACTTACTTCTTTTTGCTCATTTATATTTATGTTGTTTATAAAAATTACACCTAATAGTATTCCTATAACAAAGATTAGTGCTACAATTAAATATTGTTTTAAATTCTTTTTTACATGTTCTTTTATAATATTTGTTATTTTATTATTTAATTTCCAGTTTCTTTTCTCTTGTTTTCTCAAATTTTTCACTTCCATTTCAATATGTTTTGGCAACAAATTATTTTTAAATAATATTTCTACATAATGTTTATTCATACATATTATTTTTAGAACCAAAATCGCATTTTAAAGGAGGTCATATGACCTCCTTTAAATTTGTTAATCTTTAATTTTCAATATGGTTTCTAAATTTCTTTTCCCTTGTCCTGAAATTCATCTTTCCAGTTATTCCATCTTCTACAAAAATGCACTCTCCTTTTTCATCAACTTTTCCCAATACTTCATACTTAGGCTCTATAAACGTCTCAAAATTTTCGTCATAATATCCATATTTATGATTGGCATTTTCAAAATAATAATATTTTTTCCCCTCATATACAAATATGTTAAGAACTACGCCATTTACAGTATGTAATATCTTTTCTTTTCCTCCTTTTGAATTTATAATCGTGGATTCATCATTATGCCATTCATATTCGCTTTGGGATTTTAATCCAACAAATAAATCATCTCCAAGATATTTCACATCATTATATATCCCACATGAAACTACAGACTTAATGTCTGAATTTAAAACACCTACTTTCATTATTTTTCGTCTTTCATCTGTAGTAGTTACTTTAACATAGCCATCCTTAAAATAATCATACTCTACTCTGTAATATTCACGTGGACTAACTCTCTGAAGATCCTGATCAAATATAGCATAACTAAATGTATTCTCATTATACAATATGATATATCCATTTTTCCATCCTTTTGGCATTAGTAATGAATTATTACTTCTACTACTATATGGCGTTTTTTCTTTTACTTCATAATCTTCATCAATAATGACTAACCTTTCACTTAAAGCAAGAGCATAGCCATCTTTAAAGTCTGTAACATAACTAAATCGCTCCTTTTTTTCTTTTAGGCTATCTACTGCAGAAGTAATAGTTTCGCTACTCTTTTTCTCACCTTTAGTTTCTAAAGTATTGTTTTTCCGCAAGAATTGCATATTTTTCTCCTTTCTTAATTAAGAAATGTTTATGATACAACTATTTTGCGCAATTATATCATTTTATGTTAATTTTGTCAAGTTTAAAGGACGTTATCTCGCGTTCGTTTTTCGAATGTAAAGATACGTCCTTTCTAATTAACTTGCCTCTTCATCACAATCTTCAAATTGACTATTATATAAATTAGCATAAAATCCATCTTTGGCTAATAACTCTTCATGTGTGCCTTGTTCAACTATATCTCCATGATCCATAACTAAAATTAAATCTGCATTTTTTATTGTAGACAATCTATGTGCAATAATAAAACTTGTTCTTCCTTTCATTAAGTTATCCATTGCATCTTGAATTTGTATTTCAGTTCTTGTATCTATTGAACTTGTAGCCTCATCTAATATTAATATTTTAGGGTCTGCCAATATAACTCTGGCTATTGTTAATAATTGCTTTTGACCTGCTGATATATTACTAGACTCTTCATTTAATACCATATCATATGAATTTGGAAGAGTTTTTATAAAGTGGTGCACATGTGCTGCCTTAGCTGCTTCTATAACTTCAGTATCTGTTGCATCTGGCTTTCCATACCTAATATTATCTTTTATACTTCCACCAAATAGCCATGTATCCTGCAATACCATTCCAAACATTTTTCTTAAGTCGCCTCTATTAAAGTCTTTTACATTTATTCCATCTATATAAATTCCACCACTATTTACATCATAAAATCTCATAAGTAGTTTTACCATAGTTGTTTTTCCTGCACCTGTTGGACCTACTATAGCTATTTTTTGACCATCTTTTACATCTGCATTAAAGTCGTTTATAATTATTCTGTTCTCATCATATCCAAAGTTAACATGGTCAAATTTTATATTTCCTTTTAGACCTTCTGTAGATTTTGGATTTTCTATCGTCTGTATTTCTTCCTTTTCATCTAAAAATTCCAATACTCTTTCAGCGGCAGCTATCATTAATTGTATCATTCCTGAAACTTGGGCTACCTGTGCTATAGGCTGTGTAAATTGCTTGTTATATTGCATAAATGATTGTATATTACCTACTGTAATTTTGCCTTGTATTGCAAAATAGCCACCTACTATTGCAACTGCTACATAACCTATATTTCCCAAGAAATTCATTATTGGGTGCATTAAGCCAGATAAGAATTGTGATCTCCAACCTGCATGGTATAATTCATCATTTTGTTTTCTAAATTGCTCTAATGCTTTTTCTTCCCCATTAAATGCTTTTACTATATTGTGACCACTGTATATTTCTTCTACTTGGCCATTTACATGCCCTAAATATGCTTGTTGTTTTACGAAATATTTTTGTGATTTTCCTACAATTTGCTTTACAACAAAACCTGCTATTGGAAGTATAATAATAGATATTAATGTCATTTCCCAACTAATTGTAAGCATCATTATAATTATTCCTATTATTGTACATATTGATGTTATAATTTGAGTAATACTTTGGTTTAAGTTTTGTGCGAGCATATCTATATCGTTCGTTAATATAGATAGAAGTTCACCATTTGTTTTTCCATCAAAATATTTCATTGGAATTCTACTTATTTTTTCAATCATGTCGTTACGAAGTCTAAAAGTAAGTCTCTGTACAACGCTCGTCATTGTAAAACCTTGGATTAGTGCAAATGCAGCACTTACCACATACAATGTAAGAAGAGTTAAAAGTATTTGCGCTATGGCCTCAAAATTAATGCCTGTTCCACCAGATAATTTGCTAACAATACCATTAAATATTTCTGTAGTTGCATTTCCTAAAATCTTTGGACCTATTATTGAAAATACTGTACTACCAACAGCAAAAACAAACACTATTATTAATTTCCATTTATAGTCTTTTACATATTTATTAAATAATTTTTTTAATGTACCTTTTACGTCTTTTGCTTTCTCTACTTTACCTACTCTAGGTCTCATTGGTCCTGGCATTACTTACTCCTCCCTTCCTTTTAATTCTTCTTCAGATAATTGTGATAAAGCTATTTGTCTATATGTTTCACAATTTTCCATTAATTCCTCATGGGTTCCCTTTCCAACAATTTTTCCTTCCTCTAGCACAATAATTTGTTCTGCTTCCATTATTGTACTAATTCTTTGCGCTACAATAATCATTGTTTTTCCATGAGTTTTTTCTTTTAAAGTTTCTCTTAATTTTCTATCTGTTTTTAAGTCTAAAGCTGAAAAACTATCATCAAATATAAATATTTCTGGGTCTATTGCTAATGCTCTTGCTATTGATAAACGCTGTTTTTGACCACCAGACACATTATTTCCACCTTGTGCTATTGGTGATAAATACTTCTCGTCTTTTGACTCTATAAATTCTGATGCTTGCGCAATATCTGCTACAAGTTCCATTTGCTTATCATCTAAATTTTCATTTCCATATTTTATATTAGATTCTATTGTACCTGAAAATAGCACTCCCTTTTGAGGAACAAAACCTATTCTTTTTCTCAATTCCTTTTGTGGAACTTCTTTTACATTAACGCCATCTACTAAAATTTCTCCTCTTGTAACATCATAAAAACGAGGTATTAAGTTTACTACTGTTGACTTTCCACTACCTGTACTTCCTATAATTGCCGTTGTTTCTCCAGGTTTTGCAGTAAAATCTATATCTGTAATAATTTCACTATCTGCATCTGGATACCTAAATGAAACATTTTTAAATTCAACTAAACCTTTTTTAGTTTCATCAAATTGTTTTGGATTATTTGTATCTTTTATATTTGGATCTTTTTCTAATACTTCATTAATTCTCTTTGCTGAAACTTGTGCTCTAGGTAACATTATAGAAATCATTGAAATAAACAAGAAACTCATTATAATATGCATTGTATATTGAGTAAATGCCATTAAGTCTCCTACTTGTATTATTCCTTGGTCTACGTTTTGTCCACCAACCCAAATAATAAGTAGCATTACAGAATTCATAACAAACATCATCATAGGCATCATTATGCTCATTGCTCTATTTATAAATATGCCATTTTTCATAAGATCTGTGTTCGCATCTCTAAAACGATTTTCTTCTCTTTTTTGCGTATTAAATGCACGAATTACTGGCACACCAGTTAAAATTTCTCTTGACACTCTATTTATTCCATCTATTAAATATTGACCTTTACGGAATTTAGGCATTGCTACAGCAAATAGTGTAACTATAATTATAACTATAGCTGAAATTGCCAATGCTATAATCCATGCCATTGAAAAGTTGCTTGTAGAAATTACTCTAATTAACCCTCCAATACCCATAATTGGAGCATATACAACAACTCTAAATAACATAGTCATAAGCATTTGAATTTGCTGAATATCGTTTGTACTACGAGTAATTAAAGAAGCTGTTGAGAACTCCCTAAACTCTTTAGTTGAAAACTTCAATACTTTGCTAAATACTTTTTCTCTTAACACTTTTCCAAGCTTTGCTGCCACCCTTGCAGATAAAAGCATAATTGTAACAGCAGCTGCCATACTAACTAAAGCTAAACCTAACATTTGAAGCCCAGTTATAAATATGTAATCATTTTGTATTTTATCCGTATTTATTCCTATGCTTTGATACATTTGCTTAATAATTGCTATTGTCGCCTGTGATAATGATGTTCCCTCTAGCATTTTAAGTTGATCATCATATTGGCTTAACATTGCATCAAGTTGCCTTTCAGGTAAAGTTTTTAAAATTTCCATTAAACTCATATTTTGGAATGTTTGCATACTTATATTTATATTCATTCCATTTTTTATTCCGCCCATTTGCTTTAATATGTTTTGTTTTAGTTGTTCAGCAGTTTCTTCATTCATTGTATATGAAGAAATAATTAATGGTTTAGCAATTAAGCTTTGTAAATCTTCATTTTTTACAGCTTCTTTATTATTAATAACATAATAAGCATTTTCTTCAATCACTTTTTCATTACCTAATAAATTATTAATAATATCAACTTGCTCACTATTTAATTCTTCTTTATTTTTTACTAAAGTATAATTTTCTAAAATTCTTTCATCTTCTTTAGCAAATATTAACATACTTTCCATCTGTTCCTTCGAAAGAATTTCTGGAACTGGATTTTCAATACCACCTGCTTGAATACCCACATTTACAATTTTAGAAGTATAATTTGGTAACTCTAAATCTGTATATGCTTGCAGACATAATAGTAGTATTATAAATATTAATGATACTGCTGAATTTTTTAAGTTTCTAAATATTTTTAACATCTTTTCTTACTTTCCTTTCAGGCTAAACTATTAGGGACGGGGTTAAATAGTTTAACCCAAAATCTATTTATTTTATTTGCCAAACATTAATATTATATATTTTTACATTGCCCCATTTAAGAAAATGTAACTCACTTATGTTCGTAACATTTTCTAAAACGGTCCCCACGAACCATTTCAAAATATATAATATTAATGTTTGGCAATATAATCATTACTACCTGGTTAAACTATTTAACCCCGTCCCTAATAGTTTAGCATCTTATGAATTATATTCAATCTCTGTTTATTTGTCAACTAATTTTATGTGACTTTTATGTGAATATGAAAGAAATGTGATAATGTCTTAATTAAAGAAATGAGAAAATGTCCCAACTAAAAAATATTTGTTCTCTTAAAT
>CANQRI010000006.1 GCA_947626235.1 uncultured Clostridia bacterium
GTTGTACATTAAAGGCTTATGTAAGACTAAATTCTACTTACTATTCTCATAATTGCTTTTAATTTTTCACTTAACGTCGCTAAGATAATTGAAAAAAATTATGAATGCTATAGACAGAATAACAATATTATTGTAGAATAATTAACATAGGAAATGATAATTAGCAGATGTGGTTTTGCCACCAATTTTACGAATCTTCGTAGGAAGGGTGGTGATGTTTATGGTTAAAGTGATACTATTTTTAATATTATCATTAATGTTTTCTTTAACATTAAACGTTGCCTTGACAGCAGTTCTGTATAAGAATTGGGTTGATAAGCAACTACATAAATAAAAAAATAAACCATTCTGCTGTGCCTAGCTAATGGTTTATTGAATCTTTATCTGGGCAAAACCACGTTTGTGGATTTGTCATTTCCTATATTTATTATAATACGTTTATAAGTAAATTGTCAAGAAATATAATAAAGTTTTATTAAGTAAGCGACAACTTTGGAGGTAGTTGATGAAAAAAGGTATAAAAATATTTTTAATAATTCTTGCTATTTTAATGATTTTTATAGTAGTTGATACAATACAAGCGAAAGTATTTGACAAGTATGCTCCACCAGTAGAGGAAACGTTAGATTTACAAACCAATACTAATAATTCTTTTGATACTACAAATTATGAAAATAATAATGAAAGTGAGGATATTATGGAAAATGTTATAAACATTAATGTAAGTATAAATAGCAAAAAATATAATGCAACAATTGAAAATAATGAAACTGCCAAAAGTTTTATAAGTCGATTGCCACAAGAATTTAATATGAAAGAATTAAATGAAAATGAAAAATATGCTTATATGGATAATTCATTACCTACAAATTCAACAAATCCTAAACATATTAAAAGTGGAGATATAATGCTTTATGGTAGTAATTGTTTAGTCATTTTTTATAAATCATTCGATACAAACTATAGTTATACTAAAATAGGTCATATTGATAATTTACCTGATTTAGGAATTGATAATATAACTGTTAAATTTGAAAGATAAAGGGGAAAATATATGTTATATAAAATGAAGTTAAATAAAAGTCCATTTGAAAGAATAAAAAATGGAACAAAAACTATAGAATTTAGATTATATGATGAAAAAAGAAAACAAATTAAAGTAGGAGACCAAATAGAGTTTTCAAAATTACCAGATTTACAAGAAAAATTGTTGGTTAATGTTTTAAAATTATATAGAGAAGATACTTTTGAAAAGTTATTTAAGAAATTATATAATGATGAAAAAGAAATAGAAAGAAAAGTAGAGTCAATGCATCAATATTACTCACAAGAGGAAGAAAAAGAGTATGGTGTTATAGGAATAAAAATCGCATTAGTAAAATAAATTTAAGGAAAAAAAAGGAGATGTTAGATTATATGGATATATGGGAAGAAATGTATTTAAAAGCAAAAAAAGAGTATCACCCAGAAGAAATTTCACCATTTATACAAGCTCATCATGTTGTAGCAGCAGTACAAAGTGAAAGTGGAAAAATATTTACAGGTTTTTGTATAGAAGGTGCAAGTGGAGTTATGAATTTATGTGCCGAGAGAGTTGCAGCACTTAATATGTATATTAATACAGGAGAAACTATAATAAAAAGAATGATTGCATTTAGAAAAGAACCACCAAAAGATAATGGCGGTATGCCTTGTGGAGCATGTAGAGAATTTTTAATGCAACTGTCTTATGAAAATAGAAATATGGAAATCTTAATGGATTATGAATCTAGAAAAATAATATTGTTAAAAGATTTAATTCCAAACTGGTGGGGAAATAAAAGATATAAAGAAAATTAATTTAATAGGAGGGAAAAATATGATAGAATCAAAAGGTTGGAATTGGAAAATTGTTAAGGATGAAAAAGAGAAAATTTGGAAAAATCCAAGTATAGAATCATATTATTTATTAAATAGGTGGAAATCACAAAATAAAAAATTCTTTCTTGATTTAGGATGTGGATTAGGGAGACATTCAATTTTATTTGGAAAAAATGAATTTAATGTTAGTTGTTTTGATATCAGTCAAGAAGCTATTAATAGAACTAAAGAATGGGCTAAAAAAGAAAATTTAGATTTTGATTATAAAATTGGAGACATGCTTAAATTACCTTATAATAATGAACAATTTGATTGTATTTATTGTAGAAATGTAATTTCTCATACAGATACAGAAGGAATAAAGCAGATAATAAAAGAATTAGATAGAGTAATGAAACCTGAAGGCGAATGTTATTTGACATTAGGTTCAAAAGATTCGTGGGGATTTAAACAAGAAAATTGGCCTTTAATTGATAAAAATACAAGATTAAGAATGGAGGAAGGACCAGAATATAAAGTACCACATTTTTATGCTGATTATAATTTAGTAAAAGAGTTATTTAGCAATTTTAAAATAGTTAATATACATCAAGAAATTGATTATTATGAAAAACAGAATGGTACAACAGAATCATATCATTATCATATTTTAATTCAAAAATATTAAATAATAGTTTTAATAAAAGGAGATATTTATTGGAGGAAAAAATGATAGATAAAATGGAAATAAAAGGAGCAAGAGTACATAATTTAAAAAGTATTGATGTAGATGTTCCTTTAAATAAAATAGTTGCTATATCAGGGGTTTCTGGAAGTGGAAAGTCATCACTTGCATTAGGTGTTATATATGCAGAAGGTTCGAGAAGATATTTAGAAAGTTTATCGACTTATACTAGAAGAAGAATTTCTCAAGGAGAAAGAGCAAAAGTAGATAATATTTTACATGTACCAAGCAGTTTAGCATTACATCAAAGACCAAATGTACCAAGTATAAGGTCAACTTTTGGAACTCAAACAGAACTTTTAAATTCAATAAGATTACTATTCTCAAGATGTGGAGATTATATATGCCCTAATGGACATGTTGTACCTGCAAATGATAGTGTGGCAAGAGACATAGAAATAGAATGTCCAACTTGTCATGAAAAATTTTTGGGACTTGGGGCAGAAGAATATGCTTTTAATTCTGATGGAGCATGCCCTGTATGCCAAGGTACAGGAATTGTTCAAACAATAGATGTGGAGAGCCTTGTACCTGATGAAAATAAAACTATTGATGAAGGAGCTGTTGCTCCATGGAATAGCTTAATGTGGACTTTGATGATAGATGTATGTCGTGCAATGGGAGTTAGAACTGACATTCCTTTTAAAGATTTAACTGATAAAGAAAAAGAAATAGTATATGACGGTCCAATGGTAAAAAAGCATATATTTTATAAACCAAGAAAAGAAACAGAAAATGTAGTTGCAGGTGAAATGGATTTTACTTATTATAGTGCAAAAGCAACAGTATTAAATGCACTAAAAAAAGTTAAAGATGAAAAAAGCATGCTTCGTGTTTCAAAATTCTTAAAAGAAGATATATGTTCAGAATGTCATGGATCAAGATTAAATAAAAGAGCTAACTCTACTTTACTTGGTGGGAAAACTTTAAGTGAAGTTTGTGATATGAACTTAAAAGACTTGACTGAATGGTTACCTAAAATTGTTGAAAGCTTAAATGATAGTGTAAAACAAATGGGAAAAAATATATTAGAAGAATATATGATAAATGCAAAAGTCTTATTATCATTAGGACTTGGATATTTAACATTAAGCAGAAATTCAAATACTTTATCTACTGGGGAATTACAAAGAGTTAGTTTAGCAAGAACTGTAAGAAATAGGACAACAGGGGTGTTATATGTATTAGATGAGCCAAGCATAGGTTTACACCCTGCAAATGTAGATGGTTTAATTAATGTTATGAAACAATTAATAAATGATGGAAATACAGTTGTATTAGTTGATCATGACACTAGAATATTAGAAGTAGCAGATTATATGATTGAAATTGGCCCAGAAGCAGGAGCAAAGGGAGGAAACATCATTGCAGAAGGAGCAATAGATGAAATAATAAAGAACAAATACTCAATTATTGGACCATATTTAAGTGGCAAAGAGAAAATAAAAATAAGAAAAGAAATAGATAAAAACGCTATTTTTGATATTGGAAAATTATCATTAGATACAGATAATATCCATACAGTAAAACCTTTAAAAGTAGATATTCCAAAGGGAAGGTTAACAACGGTAACAGGAGTTTCAGGTTCAGGTAAAACTACATTAATACTAGAATCTTTATATCCTGCTGTAAAAGCAAAATTAAATAATGAAACTAAACCTGCTCATGTAAAAAGTGTAGAGGCAGATTGGGTAAAGAAAATAGAATTAATTGACGCAACACCTATTGGAAATAATGTAAGAAGTACAGTTGCAACATATTCAGGGGTATTTGATGACTTAAGAAAATTATATGGTAAAACTAGTAAAGAATATACAGCAGGAGATTTTTCATATAATACAGGAAAATTAAGATGTCCAATATGTGATGGTACAGGTACAATATCAATGGATGTTCAATTTTTGCCAGATGTTGAAATGGAGTGCAGTGAATGTGATGGAAAAAGATATTCTCACGATGTAGATAATATTTATTATAATGGATATACAATTAAAGATGTTATGGGACTAACAATTAGACAGGCATTAGAAGTATTTAAAGATAGTAAGAAAATCAAAGATAAATTACAAATATTAGTAGATTTAGGAATTGGATATTTAACTTTAGGAGAAGCAACACCTGTTTTATCTGGAGGGGAAGCGCAAAGATTAAAACTTGCTTCAGAAATAGGAAAAGTGCAAGATGGGAGTGTATTTATTTTTGATGAGCCTTCGATTGGATTACACCCAAAAGATGTAGAAACATTATTAAGGGTATTTCAAAATTTAATAGATAATGGTGCAACGATAATTGTTATAGAACATGATTTAGATGTTATTAGAAATTCAGATTACATTATAGATATGGGACCTGAAGGAG
The DNA here is from genome assembly GCA_947626235.1 of uncultured Clostridia bacterium. Classification (GTDB taxonomy): domain Bacteria; phylum Bacillota; class Clostridia; order TANB77; family CAG-508; genus UMGS1663. Next base: position 4,943 of record CANQRI010000006.1, read on the forward strand.
GAATTTTGGGAGGAGAAATAATAGCAAAAGGAACAGTAGAAGATATTAAGCATAATATAAAAAGTAAAACAGGAAAGTATTTATAAAAAAGTAACAAAAATAAACTCTTCTCATATAATATACAAAAAATGAAAGGAGTTTTTTCATGGACTATTAAATACTTGTCTAATTGGTTTAAGTGTAGATAGCAATGCCTCACATGAAGTGGTTCTAAATTTATCAACAAAAGTAAGACAAGCAATCACCTGTAATAATATACAAATCTTGAAAAAACTTGAAAAATTTAAAAATTCGGCAAATAGCTTGTCGAAATTTTAAATTTATTGTAAAATAATGTTGTATATAATTAATAATATTCATAAAAGAATATAATTGTTTTAATAATGAAAAAGGAGATATATTTTGAAAAATAAAACATTCATAGAAAGTATAGTATGTGCATTTAAAGGAATGATTTATACATTAAGAACAGAAAAAAATTATAAATATTATTTAGTTATTGCACTAGTTTTTCTAGTTATAAATATAGTTTTAAAAATTGATTTTTATGGACATATTTTTTATATTATAACTGTTATAGGAGTATTAGCAGCAGAATGTATAAATACGGCAATTGAGCATATTTGTAATAAGATAACTAAAAGCATAGATACAGAAATCAAGACTATTAAAGATATTGGAGCGGGAAATGTGCTTTTTTGGGGGATTGCATTTTTAATAGTTGAATTTATATTTATAGGTAAGGTATTAATATGATATTAGATATGTATATAACAACTATGCCTATTATTATTTCAGGAATACTAAATATGCTTTTTACCAAAACTAGCATTTATAAAAAATATAGATATCCTATAGATAGATATAAATGTTTAAAAGATGGTAAAAGAATATTGGGAGATAATAAAACTTACATTGGTTTTATATCTATGATAATTATTAGCATAGTTATTCAAATTATTTATGGATGGGTATTAAAAATATTAAATTTGGAAGGACATAGTGAATTATATAATATACATGAAAATCAGCTTTTATATAATGTATTATTAGGCTTTCTTTTTGGATTTATTTATATGCTTTTAGAGTTACCCAATAGTTTTTTTAAAAGGAGAATAGATATAAAACCAGGAGAAACAAAAAAGTCTTTTTTTGGGTATTTATTTTTGATAATAGATCAAATTGATTCGTTGATAGGAACAATGTTTGTAATATATTTATTTTCTAACATAAGTTTTTTAAAATACATTGGGTATGTAATTATTGGTGGAATAACACATCTTATTATAAATGTAATCTTATATAAATTAAAAATAAGGAGAAATGTATGAAGTTTATAGGTTGCTTTAATAAATCAGTAATATTAACTTATATAGGAATGACCTTAATAACAATAGGAATATTTAACTTGTTACTAAACGGAATGTTGGATATTTCTGTAATATGTCTTATATTAGCTGGAATTTGCGATTTATTTGACGGTGTTATTGCTAGAAAATGTAAAAGAAATGAAACACAAAAGAAATTTGGAGTACAATTAGACTCTTTAGTTGATGTAGTGTCATTTGTAATATACCCTTGCATTTTATTGTACTATATGTGGAATACGACTTCATTTTTATTTATTATTGTAACTATGTTTTACATGATATGTGGAATAAGTAGACTTGCTTGGTTTAATATACATTCAGATGATTTTAAAAACCATTTTCAAGGTCTTCCAGTAACTTATTGCGCTTTGATAATTCCAATTATTTACTTAATATTTAGAAAAACTAATTTGATGAGTATTATAATACCTATTATTTATTGTATACTTGGAATATTATTTATATTAAATTTTAAAATGAATAAACCAAGAGGAATATGGTATATAATATTTGGAATTTTAGCAATACTAACAATTGTACTAATTCTTTTTATATAAATTTCTTATAAAATAATTAAATAGTAAAAATGAATTACAATGTGGTGATAAAAATGTTAGTTTATGATAGAAAAACAAAGAAAATAGAAGAAAGAGAAGATGAACAAGAAAAAACTTTAAAGTTCTTATATGAAACTTATTTTGGAAGATTGTTATTAAAACTGATTGTTGCAAGACCAATATTTAGCAAACTAAGAGCAAATAAACAAAAGAGTACAAGAAGCCAAAAAGAAATAAAGCCGTTTATTGAAAAATATAAGATAGATATGAGTGAATATTGTGAAGATTATAAAACATTTAATGATTTTTTTATCAGAAAAAGAAAAATTGAAAATAATGCGAAAGATAATGAGCTTGTAGCTATTGCTGATAGTAAATTATTGATATATCCGATTGATGATGAATTAAAAATCAACGTCAAACACAGCATTTATTCTATAGAGGAAATATTAAAAGAAAAAATTAATATTGAATCATATAAAAATGGTTATTGTATGATATTTAGATTAAGTGTTGATGATTACCATAGATATGTATTTCCAGATGATGGAGAATATATAAAAAGATATTATATAAAAGGAAAATTGCATACAGTAAGACCAATTTCAAGTAAGTATAAAGTATATAGCAGAAATTCAAGAGAAGTATCTATTTTACATACAAAACATCTAGGAAATATAATACAAATAGAAGTAGGAGCATTATTAATTGGATGTATAAAAAATAATAATATAGAAAAGTTTAAAAAACTTGATGAAAAGGGATATTTTGAATATGGTGGATCAAGTATTGTATTATTAGTAAAGAACAATGTTCAAATAGATAAAGATATATTAGAAAATACTAATAAAAATATTGAAACGAAAGTAAAAATTGGAGAAAAAATAGGAGAAATTAAATATGATAGCAATGATTAAAAGATTAAATATTTATTTTAAAGAAATGTATCCAATCATACCAAGATTATTTTTAGGAGCATTAATATTTTTAGAAATTTATTTTATTGTATTATTAAATCATGGGGTAACAACATTTAATATTGGAATACAAGAAATAGTGTGTGCATTTACAATATTCAGTTTTTTATGTTGGCTTAGGATTGCAGATGATTTCAAAGATTATGAATTAGATTGCAGATTATTTCCTGAAAGACCTCTTCCATCAGGAAAAGTAAAAAAAACAGATTTAAAAATTTTTGTTTCAATATTAATATTATTTACTTTAATTATTAATTTCATATTTATGAATAATTTTTTGTTCTGTTTATTTTTATATACATATGGTTCTCTAATGGCAGTATGGTTTTTTCAAAAACATAAAATACAAAATTCACTTCCAAAGGCGTTAGTTACACATAATCCTGTTCAGATGATTATGAATATATACATAATATCTTTTGTTGTAATAAAATATAAGATACCAGCAATTGATTTAACCAATATTTTAGCTGCATTTACGCTTTATTTTCCTGCACTTATATGGGAAGTTTCCAGAAAAATTAGAGCACCAAAAGATGAAACAGAATATGTAACATATTCAAAATTATTTGGATATAAAAAAGCAACTAATTTTATATTCATAGTTACATGGATTGATATTATAACTAATTTCATATTAGTATGGAATTTAAATAAAATCGGAGTAGTATTATTGCTTATAAATGTTTTATGGATGAGTTATAAATTTATAAAATTTAAAAAAGATCCTACACAATATAAAATTGTAAAAAAAGTAGAAGTATATACATATATACAAGAGAGTATAATGATACTTACTATAATTTCATTTATAATATTTGGAAAAGTATAGAAGAAATATCATAAAAGCAAATACGTTTTTTCACATTTGAATTATTACAGAAAGGAATGATAGCTAAAATGAAAGCAAGAAACTTAACAATTTTAAAAGAGCATGGCATTAATGTTCCTGCATTTATTACTATAAAAGATGAAGAAGATTTAAATTTAGATTTTAGCAATAGTAACTTTTTTGCAGTAAGGTCTTCGTATTCATCTGAAGACAAAGGAAGAAATTCTTATGCAGGACAATTTGAAACATTTTTAAATGTTCCAAGAAAAGATGTTAAAATAGCTATTGCAAAAGTTAGAGAAAGTTATGATAATTCTATAGAATATGAAAGGGCAAAAAATATAAAGCATAATGAAACGCCCCAAAAACAAGATATTATAGTACAAGAAATGATTGAAGCAGATTATTCAGGAGTAATATTTACTGCTAACCCAATGGGAATATTAAATGAAGTAGTTATTACTATTGGAGAAGGAATAGGAAATAATATAGTAGAAGATAAAGTGGAAACAACTACATATTACTATAATAAAGATGAAAAATTATTTTATTTAAAAGAAAATCAATTAAATATTGATTTAAGCAATAAGATATTGTGCGAATTAATTGAAATATCACAAAAAATTAAGAGTATTTTTGATAAAGAAATGGATATAGAATTTGCTATAAAAAATAATAAAATATACATACTACAAGCAAGACCAATAACAACTATCAACTATAAGAAAATAATTATTTTGGATAATAGTAATATTGTAGAAAGTTATCCAGGGGTATCACTTCCAGCAACGCAAGATTTTGTTCATAATGTATATAGGGATATTTTTAGAAGTTGTATTTTTAGAATTACAAAAAATAAAAAATTAGTAAATAATATGTCAAACGTATTTGAAAATATGGTTACAACATACAATGGCAGTATTTATTATCAAATTGATAATTGGTATGAAGTTCTTAATCTATTACCATTTTCCAAAAAAATAATAAAAATCTGGCAGAATATGGTAGGAGTAGAAAATAAATTAGTAAATAAACCAACAATAAAGATTTCAAAATTTTTAAAGGGAAAGATATTGATTTCTTTTTTGTATTATTTAATTATAACTCCACATTCTATGAAAAAACTAAATATATATTTTAATAAAATGTATCCATATTACCAAAAACAAATAGAAGAAACAAATAATGTAGAAGAACTAGTAAAATTATTACAGAAATTAGAAAATACTATTACTGGTGTTTGGGATATTACTTTAATTAATGATATGTATGCATTCATTTTTACATATTTATCTGGTGGAAAAGATAACGAAAAAATATCAAATATAAAAAATATTGAAAGTATGAAGCCAGTAAATGCTATAAATGAACTAATAATGTTAGCAAAAACAAAAGGAATTGAAAGCGAAATTTACAATACAAAGCAGGAAGAATATATTGAATTATATGGAGATAGATGCTTGGGTGAGCTAAAATTAGAAACTAAAACTTATAGAAGTAATCCAGAACTTTTATTAGAATATGTTAATAGTAATATAGAGAAAGTATTTGATGAAAGAAAAAAAACAAATTCAACAATAAAAATCATAAATCCATTTGTTAAGGCAGCAAAATCAGGTATTTCAAATAGAGAAGTATCAAGGTTAAACAGAAGTAGGCTTTATGGATTGGCAAGAATGATTTTACTAAAAATAGGAGATATTTTAGTAAAAAATGAACATATAGATAACAAAGAAGATATATTTTATTTATTTTTAAGAGAAATAAATGTAAAAAGTAATTATCAAGAGTTAATATATAATAGAAAAAAAGAATATAGTGAATATGAAGATATTTATCATCCAAATAGACTTGTCTTTTCAAATAAAGTAATTAAAAGTTTAAGTAGAAATATATACTCAAATCAATTCAAAGAAATTGATAATTTAAAAGGAACAAGTACATCAATTGGCAAAGTTATAGGACAAGCTGTTGTTATAGATAAAGTAGACAAAAATATTAATACAACTGGAAAAATAATTATAACAAAGTCTACTGATCCAGGTTGGGTATTTTTAATAGAAAAATGCTTGGGAATTATTGCAGAACAAGGTTCAATTTTAAGCCATACCGCAATTATTAGTAGAGAGCTAAAAAAACCTGCAATTGTGAATGTAAAAGATGCAACTAAAATACTAAAAACTGGCGATTTGATAGAGTTGGATGCATTTAATGGAAAAATAAAGATTTTAGAAAGAGGATCAAAGGTTGGAAGAATATAAAGTCTTAAGTGGATTTAGTAATAATATAAAAAAATTATTCCTAAGTTTACCTTCAAAGTTATATAGTAAAAATTTAATCACACAAAATGTAAAGGTTGAAAAGTTAATACTCAATAAAAAGCATATTCTAAGTTCAAATTTCAATATAACACCATTTATTGTTGTTGATAAGAATGATAATATAATTAGTAGATGTATTTTAACATATTATCCGAATGATGATAATGCATATGTGGGATTTTTTGAAAGTTTTAATATACCTGAAGCAAGTGGACTATTATTAAAAGTCGTACAAGAAAAAGCTAAACAGGATAAAAAGAAAAAGCTAATAGGACCATTAGATGCTTCATTTTGGATAGGTTATAGATTTAAAACAGATAATTTTGAATCAGTATATACTGCAGAACCATATGGAAAAAGTTATTATCCAGATTTATGGAAAGAAGTTGGATTTACCGTACGAGATAAATATTTTTCAAATAAAATGGATATACCAAAAGAAGAAGATACAAGCATGAAATGCAAATTGCGACTTCAAATGATAAAGAAAAATGGATACATTATTAAAAATTCAAGTAAAAAAACTTTTCATAAAGATATAGAAGACATATATGAATTATTAACAAAAGTATATTCTAATTTTCCACTATACAAAGATATATCTAAAGATCAATTTATAGAAATGTTTCACTATTTAAAATACATATTAGATTTTGATATGGTAAAATTAGTATATAAAAATCAAAAACTAGCAGGTTTTTTTATAGCAATTCCAAATTATTATAATTTGTCAAGCAACATAAACCTAAGAACAATAATTAAAATGCTAAAAATAAAGAAAGATCCTAAAGAATATGTGTTATTATATACAGGGATTGGACATGAACATGCAGGATTAGGAAGTGCAATGGCAGAACTCATAAAAGAAGAATTAATAAAAAAACAATGTAAATCAATAGCAGCTTTAATACATGAAGGCAAAGTCACAAATAAATATTATAAGGAACTAGCAATTAATAAATATGAATATGTTTTATTAGAAAAGACTTTATTGCAGATATAATATAGAACTAAATAGTAACAAAAATAAACTCTTTTCATATAATATACAAAAAATGAAAGGAGTTTTTTCATGGATTACGAAATAATGATGAACGGAAATGTAAAGATAGGAAGTTATGCACCAGATTTTGAGGCAGATACTACTATGGGAACAATAAATTTAAGTGATTATAAAGGAAAATGGGTGGTGCTTTTTTCGCATCCAGGAGATTTTACACCAGTGTGTTTGATTTTCAAACTCTTTAAATCCTTGATATAAGCAAGATACAGAAAAACTGAAATGAAATATTATCAAAAAAATTTGATTTTTATTCCAAATTAAAATTTTTTAAATAAGGTATAAAAAAATCATGAAAATTGCTTATTATCAACAAAAAAATAGATTATAAATTATATATAAAAAATGTATCGTTTTTGTGCACATGGGACATTTCGTTCTATGTGCTTTTTAGGAGGTGATATTTTATGTGAATGAAGAAAAACAAGTTGCATATTATGCAATAATTCCAGCAACAATTCGTTATGATCCAAGATTAAAATATGCAGAAAGGCTATTGTATGGAGAAATTACAGCTTTAATTGGAAAAGAAGGGTATTGTTTTGCAAAAAATTCTTATTTTGCTAATTTATATAATGTAATACTAGGTACTATCTCAAGATGGATTTCACATTTTCATCATTAATTTGCATATACTTACACCTTTACTAATAATTATAATTCAATAATATCATTTTATTCACTTATGTAACAGATACCATCACACAACTTTTAGTATGTTAACAATATCTGAATTTCAAATTTTATATTAGCAAATATAAAATTGTAAAACGATTTAGTAGAAAAAATTTAAAAATTAAAATGGGGGAGTGATTAATTATGAAAAGCACAGGAATAATAAGAAAAGTAGATGAATTGGGAAGAGTGTAATACCGAAAGAAATAAGAGATAGTTTAGAAATTTTAGAAAAAGATCCAGTAGAAATATATACTGATGGCTGCAAAGTCGTTATACAAAAATATAATCCAACATGTTGTTTCTGTGGTAATTCTAATAAACTAACTACTTATAAGGAAAGATTAGTTTGTGAGAATTGCATAAAAAAAATAACTAATGCTTTTAATTCTAATGTATCTTAAATTTTTAAGTAGAACTATAAAAATAACTTTATTTTTCACTTAAATTTTCTCTCAAATTGATTCCTAGACTATAAAAATATATATTATCATTGAGGTGATAATTATATGGAAAAATGTACATTACTTTTAAAAAAATATTAGGAGAGGGAATTTATTTAAAATTACTTTGGATTACATTTAGAAACTTAATGAAAAAAATAAAGGGGTAAAGGTAGAGGAATTTATCGAGGCAATACATTTTAATCATCAAGCATTATTATTTATAGCATTACAAAAAGCTGAAGGTATTGATAAAAATGATATTGAAAAAAGTTTACAATGGAAAAAAGAAAAGGTAAGTCGATATATTCTTACTGATGATGTGTTTGAATTTTTTAATATTTATAAGGACTTTATAGATGAAATTGTTATTTTTATAAATAGAAAATAATCTTGGTAGAAGAATTATATGAAACAATATGGTAATAAAGTTTAAATATGAATTATTGAAAGAAGGCAAAATTATGCAATTACTAAGTATTTTTTACAATTTATTGATTTTTAATAAGAAAAATGTTAGTATATATAAAATAAAAAAAGAGAGGAGCTATTTATGGTTGATGAGTTAGAAGTAATAAAAAGAAAAGCCGTGCAAATCTTTTCAGAAGAGGAATTTGATAAAAAGCTTAATTCTGGAAGAAAGTTAATAGTAAAATTTGGTGCAGATCCTTCAAGACCAGATTTACATATAGGTCATAGTGTGCCTTTAAGAATTTTAAAAAAATTACAAGATTTAGGACATGAGATTGTTTTTGTTATTGGAGATTTTACAGCAATGATAGGAGATCCTTCAGGAAAAAGTAAAACAAGACCAGCCTTGACTTTTGATGAAACACGAAAATCAGCAGAGACTTATTTAGAACAAGCAACTAAAATTTTAGATAAGAAAAAAACGAGGATAGAATTTAATTCAACTTGGCTTGCAAAAATGAATTTTGAGGATATTATAAATTTATCAAGTAAATATACTGTTGCTAGGATAATGGAGAGAGACGACTTTAAAAATAGATTTGAAAATAATTTGCCACTTTCTATGCACGAATTGTTATATCCACTAATGCAAGGTTATGATTCTGTAGTATTAAAAGCTGACATTGAAATAGGTGGGACAGACCAAACATTTAATTTATTAGTAGGTAGAGAGTTACAAAAAGATTATGGACAAGAAAGTCAAGTTGTAATTACATTTCCTTTATTGGTAGGGTTGGATGGAAAAGAAAAGATGAGTAAGTCATTAAATAACTACATAGGATTATCAGATGAGCCATTTGAAAAATTAAAGAAATCTATGCAAATACCAGATGAAGTATTAAGGCAGTATTTTATACTTGCAACGGATTTATCTGAAGCAGAGATTGATAAAATAATGAATGGAGATATTAGAAATGCACATTTTGAATTTGCAAAAGAATTATTAAGAATGTATGATGATATAAATGAATTTGAACAATTAAAGGAAAAATATTTATCAATAGCAAGTGGACAAATACCTGGAAATATTGAAGAATATAAAATTAATAAAAACACAATAAATATTTGTGATTTATTATTAGAAATAGGTTTTGCAAATTCAAAGAGTGAAGCAAAAAGAATGATACAAGGTAATGGAGTTAGAATAAATACAAAAGTTATTTCAGATATAAATTTAATTATTAATCTAAAGGAAGAAATTGTTATTCAATTTGGTAAGAATAAATTTAAGAAAATTGTCAATTATTCGTTAAGTTAAATATACAAAAAAAAGTTGACATAAACAGAAAGACGTGTTATAATTTGCACAGACAGAGATATTCTGCAATTTTTTTAATCTGAAAGGAGAAATCATTATGAGATTCGACAAACTTTTTTTTGAAAGAGCAATGGATGACTGGCGGGAAATGAGCCAAGATGTATGGCTGGAGATTGTAAAAAACAAACTTCAGACATCGCTAGGGTTTGATCGCTTGGAAACACTTTGCAAATCTGGAAAGGTAATCAAAGTTAAGTTCGGAATTGATCCGACAGGTTCTAACATTCACATTGGGCATGTTGTTCCTATGATGCTTGTAAATGCTTTCTTAAAGAAAGGGCATGATGTGAGTATTGTCATAGGCGATTTTACAGCCAAAATAGGAGATCCTTCTGGAAGAAATGTAGAAAGAAAAGCTTTAAGCTTTGAGCAGATTCAAGAAAATATGGCTACATACAAGCAACAAATGGGTATGTTTGTTAATATTGATGATGCTCATGTTTGCTACAATTCAGAATGGCTTGACCAGGTTAATCCTGTTGAGTTGTTTTCTGCTTTTCAAACAATCAATGTTTCGCAGGCAATGCAAAGAGATGATTTTCGGAAGAGAATGGAAAATGGTTCGGCAGTTACTTTGGCTGAATTATGTTACAGTGTTTTGATGGGCTTAGACTCTGTAGCTCTCGCTTGTGATGTTGAGGTCGGGGGAATTGATCAATTATTGAATTTCCAACAATGCCGAGATATTATGCGAGCAAAAGGATTAAATGAAGAAATTGCTTTGACTACACCTATTTTGGAAGGTACTTCTGGTGATGGGCGAAAGATGAGCAAGAGTTTTGGCAATGCCATTTCTGTATTAGAGCCAATGGATGAAAAATTTGGAAAACTCATGTCTATTACAGACGAGCAAATTATGCAGTACTTTTCTTGCTTTGCTTTCATGACAAATTCTGAGAAAGTCGAATTGCAAGAATTTATTAGCGAAAATCCTTTTGAAGCTAAAAAGCAATTGGCAACTTACTTCGTAGCGTTGGAATCTAAAGACTTAACGATTGCTGAAAAAATCAGAGCAGATTTTGAGAGAAAATTTTCCAAAGGAGCAATCAAAGAGGAAGATTGTAAGAAAGTTGAACTTGTGAGTGGCGAAACATGGTTTGAGGTTATTGACAAGTTGAATTTGATGAGTAAATCTCAACTTCGTAGACTATTCTTAGGAAATGCTATCCGAAAGACTACTGAAGATGGAAGTAAAGGAGAACTTTGCAAAATGGACAAAACAGCTGAGGCTGGAATTGTCCGTGTCGGAAAAAAGCTTTTTATAAACATTGTATAAATCCTTTCAACACCATATTGATGAAATATGGTAGACAAAATGAGCAAAACTTACCAAAGAAGATTTTCTGAGGTGAGTTTTGCTCATTTTTATTATAAAATAAGTAGGAGGAATAATTGTGAAAAATATTTTAGTAACAGGTGGAGCAGGCTTTTTAGGAAGTAATTTGTGTGAAAGACTAATAAGAGAAGGTGATTTTGTATATTGTTTAGATAATCTATATACTGGTAAATTGAAAAATATTGAAATATTATTAGAAAATAAAAATTTTGAATTTATTAATGAAGATATAAGAACTTTTAATATCAATAAATTGAAATTTGATGAAATTTATAATGCGGCTTGTCCTGCAAGTCCACCTGCATATCAAAAAGATGCAATTTACACTTTAGAAACTAATATAATAGGTACAAAAAAAATGTTAGAGTTAGCAACTTTGAATAACGCTAAGATATTACAATTTAGTACGAGTGAAATATATGGAAATCCATTAATTTATCCACAAACAGAAGAATATTGGGGAAACGTTAATCCAATTGGAATTAGATCATGTTATGATGAAGGAAAGAGAGTTGCAGAAACTTTTTGTTTTGATTATAAAAGACAAAAAAATACTAGAGTTAAAGTTATAAGAATCTTTAATACCTATGGAAAAAATATGGATAAAAATGATGGAAGAGTAATAAGCAACTTTATTGTACAAGCATTACAAAATAAAGATATAACAATTTATGGAGATGGAACTCAAACTAGAAGTTTTTGCTATGTAGATGATTTAATAGATGGAATAATAAAAATGATGAATTCGGATGATGAAGTAACAGGACCTATTAATTTAGGAAATCCACAAGAATTTACAATGAAAGAACTTGCAGAAATAATAGTTAATAAAGTGTCATCAAAAAGTAAAATAATTTTTATGGATTTACCTAAAGATGATCCAACAAAAAGAAAACCAGACATATCAAAAGCAAAAGAATATCTAAAATGGAGTCCTACTATCACATTAGATCAGGGATTAAATAAAACAATAGAATATTTTAAAGAGGTTTTAGAAAAATAAAATAATATTAAATAGATAATAAATTTATAAGAATGGAGAATATAAAAAATGGAAGATATAGAGAGTTTAAGGAAAAAGTTTTTTATAGATTACAATCAAAATAATTATGAGGAATTAGTAAGATTATTAAAAGTTGGATTGGATAGTGTTTTTAATAATAGTGGAGAAGGTCCAACATATCCACAATTTAAGAAAATTGCTTTAAATCAAATGATTAATGATACTAATTTACCAATGAAGGTGATTGAACCAGAAGAAACTCTAAAAGAAATTTACAAGTATTTTGGTGGATGTCAAAAAGCTGGACATGCTAGAATGTATAAAAATGTATTACCAGAAGCAAATATAGTAGGATTAATTACAACTTTGCTTGGTAATTTATATATGCCAAATGGAGTTACTGGAGAAGATGCAGGAAATGTATTAAACTCTGAACTTGAATGTTCAAGTGCCATAAGTCAAATGGCAGGATATGATCCAAATGTATCTGCGGGTATTTTCACTTTTGGTGGTACAGGAACAAATCTATATGCAATAAAGTTAGGATTACTAAAATGTAATCAAAATCATTTTAAAAATGGAAATATAAATAATGTTGTAGTTATTGGAAGTCAAGCAGCGCACTACTGTCATGAGGTTGCTTGTAACTGGTTAGGCATAGGGGAAGAGAACTTTATAAAAGCAAAATCAAATCAAGATCAAACTACAGATTTAAAAGATTTAGAGGAAAAATTTGAAAGTGCATTAAAAGATGGCAAAAAAATAGCAGCTATAATGTTATCTGGAGGAACAACTTCAAATATGGGAATAGATAATGTAAAAGAAGTATATGATTTCAGAGAAAAAATGATAAAAAAATATAGATTAGATTATATTCCACATATACATTTTGATAGTGTAATTGGATGGGCATATCTAAGTTTTAAATATTATGATTTAGACACAAATAAATTTAAGTTTTCAAAAGAAACTTGTTCACAAATAAGAAAAATATTAAAAAATATAGAAACAATTAAATATGCTGATTCTTTTGGCGTTGATTTTCATAAAACAGGGTATGTAAATTATATTGCTAGTATGATTGTTATAAAGAATAGAAAGGATCTTAATTCACTAAAAAAAAGAAAAGAAAAAACAGTACCATTATTTCATGATGATTTAGCTTATAATCCAGGAATATATACATTAGAAACAAGTAGGCCAGCAGCGAACATTTTAGCATCATGGTTGTCTTTTAAGAGTTTAGGAATAGAAGGTTACCAATTACTATTAGGTAATGCAATGGAAGTAGGGAATTACTTTAGAAAATTATTTAATAATAGTATAAGAAATGGAATTTATGTAATTAATTCAAACTATTATGGTCCAGATATATTTTTAGGATGTACCAAAGAAAATGAAGAATATGAAAAATTAATAAGTGAAGAAGAATTTGTAGAAGAAAATAATAAATATACATCAGAATTTGCAAAATGGTTAATCAAAAATAGAGCAGAAGGTAATGATGGTTACACTGTGAGTAAATCTTCGGCAGCAATTTATAATAAAAGTGGAAAAGCAATAATAGGAATTAGAATTTATCCATTATCACCATATATAACTAAAAATGATATGAAAATTTTATATGAAAGGATAATTAGAGACAAAGATGAATTTGATAAAAGACAATGATGATATTAAAAGGATTTTATTTGATTTTTATGGAATAGAAAGTCAGGAAATTAGAAGGACAGAGGAAGGATTGCAAAATGAAAATTATATAATAGAAGCTTCGGATGGAAAAAAATTTGTATTGAAAAAAAGAATTAAGCAAATATATGACCTAAAAACACCTGTTGATAGAGAAAGGAATATTGCAGAAATCGTATATCAAATATCAAAAAAATTACCATTTATTATTGCACCTAGAGTTAATACTAAAGGAAATTGGATCACAAGGAATGAAGATGGAATATTTTTATTATATAAGTTTTGTAATGGAATTCATGAAGAATATGAAAAACCTGAAATAGTAGGGCAAGTTGGAGAAGCAATTTCTAAATTTCATAATGCAAGTAAAGAATATACAGATAATTGTATTATTAAAGAAGACAGAAGTTTTGATACTCATATTGAAATGCTAAAAAACAATAAAGCTTTTTATGAAAAATATCTTAAAAGTTTTATTGAAGAATTTGAAGAAATGAATCAAGACAATGGAAATACAACAACGATCATTCATGCAGACCTAACACCATATAATGTAATCTTTCTTGATAGGAAATTAAAAGGAATAATTGACTTTGATAATATAAGAGTATCTAGTAGAGAAGAAGAAGTAATAAGATTTTTAACTTCAATAAGTAATAGACTAGAGTTAATAGCAGAATTTATAAGAAGATATCAAAGAGTGTCATCAGATCCTTTAAATTTAACTGAAAGTAATATTAGATACTTTGTATATAAAGATTTAATAGAAGAAATAGGAATATGGTATGAAAAAATTGCAACAAAAAGTTTTACAAAAGACCGTTCATTCTATATCGAAAATTTAGCCAATACCATTAAAAGAATGAATAGAGTTAATAGGAGTATAGAAAAAATTGAAACAGTTGTTAATCAAATTTCCATTGTAGAGGAGGAAAGAGAATAATGAAAAAAATTGCTTATATAGATGTTGATAATTTGGCATATGAAGGAATTAAATCAGGAGCAACAATAGGGAATGTTCAAATATTAAAAGGATTCAAAGAAAAAGAAATTGAACCTGTTATTTATAAAATATATAATGAAAAGGATAGTAATTTAGATAGAAATAGTACTGAAATCAAAGATTTTTCGAAAATTGCGAATATTCCTGTTATTTCTAAAAAATTCATATTATATGATATAGAGGAAGAATTAAAATTAAAGAAATATGATTTTATCTTATACTCTATTCCATCAGTTTTCTTTGAGAGAAAAGATTGCGAATTAATGAAAATTTTATACAAATATTCGAGAAAACTAATTTTAGTAATGGCAGATAACTTATATCCAAATAGCAAGACTATCAATGACAATAAAATATATAATGAATATGTAGAAATATTAAGAAATTCAAAGGTTATTACTCTATCAAAGTTTTTAAAAAATGAGGTAAAAAAAGAGTTAAATGTTGAATCAGATGTAGTTTATCCAAAAATGGAAATAAATTCTTACCCTTCTTTAAATATGGAAAATAAAAAATATGTAACATTTATTAATCCAGTAGAAGTAAAGGGAATAAGATTATTTGAAAGAGTTGTAGATAAAAATCCAGATATAGATTTCTTAATTGTGAGAGGATGGGAAGAAACAAAAAATTATACTTTTGAGAGAAAAAATGTAAAAATATTAGATTTCCAAAAAAATGTAAATAAAGTTTGGGAAATAACAAAAATGTTATTAGTATTATCTACTTGGCATGAAGTATATGGAAGAGTTGTCAGCGAAGCAATTATGAATAATTGTCAAGTGATTTGTAATAAGATTGGAGGAATTCCTGAAGCTGCGAATGGAATGGCGATATTAGTAGAACCATTAAGAAACTATGGTAGTGAAACTAAGCAGATATTTGACGAAGAAGAATTAGAACAAAAAAGCGATGAAATTAGTTCTTTAATGCGAAAAGGATTATCAAAAATTAATGAAAAAGAGTTAAAAGAAAAAAGCAATAAAATGGTAGAGTATATCAATAAAAATAATAACTATTTGTACGAATATATAGAAAATATAAAAAAAGAAATGGGGGAATAATATGAAAATTGGAATAGGAATAGATATAGATGATACACTAACAAACTTATTTGATGTTTTTGTAAGTTATGGTTTCTTATTTGCCTATAAAAATGATATTGATATAAAAGAATTATTTATTAATGGATATGAAGCTATAGATACATTTAATTTTACACCTGAACAAGATAATTTATTTCAAACTACATATCTATCTAAAATATTAAATCAAGTAAAACCTAGACCTTTAGCTTCAGAAGTTATTAATGAATTAAAGAACCAATTTGATATTTATATAATAACAAGTAGAAATGATGAGTTAATGAAAGATTGTAAAATTAATACAGAAAAATGGCTAAAAAACAATAATATATATTACAATCATTTCATATATGATTGTAATAATAAGGCTGAATTCTGTGAAAATAATAATATAAAATATTTAATAGATGATAATCATAAACATTGTTTAAATGCTTCAAGAAAAGGTATTAAAAGTTTTATCTTTGATAATCAGTTTAATAAAGATTATTACAACAATGAAATTATTAGGGTTTATAGTTGGGGACAGATATTATATGAAATAAATAAATTAGAAGAGAAGAGGGATAGAATATAATGAAGATAGCAATAGCGGGTTGTGGATATGTAGGCTTATCAATGGCTACATTATTAAGCAAAAAACACAATGTAGTTGCTTTAGATATAATGCAAAATAAAGTAGAAATGATAAATAAAAGAGTATCACCAATAAAAGATTCATATATAGAGAAATATCTTACCGAAGAAAAATTAAGTTTAAAAGCAACTACGGATTACAAAGATGCTTTTGAAGGAGCAGAATATATAATAATATGTACACCAACAAATTATGATGAAAACAATAATGTTTTTGATACTTCTAGTGTTGAAGATACTATAGAAAGAGTACAACTTATGAAAAAAAAACCAACAATTATAATAAAATCAACAATTCCTATAGGTTTCACGAATATGATGAGAAAAAAATACAAAATGAAAAATATAATTTTTTCGCCAGAATTTTTGAGGGAAGGAAAAGCTTTATATGATAATCTGTATCCCTCAAGAATAATCGTTGGAGAAAAAAGTGAAGAAGGAAAGAAGTTTGCAAATATTTTAAAAGAGGTTTCGCTAAAAGCAGAAGTAGAGATTAAATTAATGGATAGTATGGAAGCAGAAGCGGTAAAATTATTTTCAAATACATATTTAGCGATGAGAGTAGCATATTTCAATGAATTAGATAGCTTTTGTGAGATCAAAGGATTGAGTGCTAAGGATATAATAGAAGGAATGGGATTAGACAATCGAATTGGTATGCACTATAATAATCCATCTTTTGGTTATGGAGGATATTGTTTGCCAAAAGATACAAAACAACTTTTAGCAAGTTATCACGACATTCAAAATAATTTGATTAAATCAATAGTTGAGTCAAATATGACTAGAAAAAAACATATTGTAAAGATGGTACTAGAAAGAAATCCAAAGGTTGTTGGAATATACAGATTAATTATGAAAAAAGACTCAGACAATTTTAGATATAGTGCTATTCAAGATATTATAAAAATGTTAAAAAATAAAAATATTGAAATTTTAATATATGAACCAATGTTACATACAGATAATTTTGATGATTGTAAAGTAACTAATAATTTTAATCTGTTTTCTGAAACTTCAGATATTATTATGGCAAATAGATGGGAAGAAAAATTAGAAGAAATAAAAAATAAAGTTTATACAAGAGATATATATTATAAGGATATATAAAGGTACATCATATAAATAAGGTATTAATATAAGTCTAATTAAAAAATATATAAGCAACAATAGATTAGAATTTATAGAATTATTTTATACTGACTAATTTTTTTATTTATGATATAATGCTATAAAATAGTATGTTGCATTGGAGATTAATTTATGAATTATATAAATAAAGGAAAAAGAGATATAATAATATTTCCTCAATTTGATAATATTGATAAGATACAAAATATTAGAAATAGATATGATGAGTTATCACAAATATTACCTCCTCATATTACTCTTGCTTTTCCATTTAAAATAGATTTAAAAAGTGATGAGATGAGAATAAAATTATCTGATATTTGTAAAAAATATAATAGATTTAAAATAAAGTGTAAAGGAATAAGTTTTATAAAAGATGAAAAGATAAATAAATATTATATATTTTTAAATATAGTAGAAGGAAATGATATTATCAGAAATATTAGCATAGATATATATAATAAACTATTAAACAAAGATTTAGCTTACAACTATATTCCTCATATTACATTAGGTTCAGTTGATGAAATTGTAAATTTAGATTTGAATGATTGTTTCGAGACTGAAATTTGCAAAATAGCTGTTGAAACTATTGGAAATAATGAGAAATCTTTTATTGATTTCTATGTCACTTTAGAAAAATAAATTACAAGTTTGTATAGATTAGTCAGAAAATGGCTAATCTACTTTCTTTTTATAACTGGCAAATATTTTTTGTTAGATACATACAAACAAATGTTTACAAAAGGTAAGAATGATGCTATAATTATTTTAGTATTTTAAATTGGCAAGTTAATAGAATAGCAAGGGCTAAACAATTTTTACCTTTTGATGCACTAAAAGGATTGCAGGAAGCACTAAGAGAAAAAGAAATTGAGTATGAAGAAAAAAAAGAATTATCTGAAGAAACATTAGCAGATTTAGATAATATATTAAATAGAATTGGAATAGGGAATATTGTAAAAATAAAGTATTATAAAAATAGAAGATATATTGAGATTAAAGGATTAGTAACTAAAATAGATTATATTAAAAAGAAAATACAGATAGATAATGAGAGCAATATAAATATATCAGATATAATTAACATAGAAACAATATAAAGGCAAGGTATAAATACCCTGCTTTTTAATTTAATGTACTCCATTAATACATTTAAATTGCTCATTTGTATATTTTTCAAGTAGTTTTTCCTGATGAATTATTTTCTTCTTATTAGCATTTGTTAAAATAAGTTTTTCTAAAGTAGCACGATTTCTTAAAGATAAATAAATAACTAATTTTTATATTTGAAAAAGTGGACCATTTTTCAAATATAACTAGGATCAATTTTCACTTGACAAATACAATAAATATAGTTTGAAAAAAATTAATATAAATATTAAATAAAGATAGGATTGTAGAATAAATAAAGAATAATTGTAGTGTTGTCAATTATATAATCGTTATTTCAAGATAAGATTAGATATTCTAATCTTATTTTTTGAATAATAAATCCTGTCTTGATTTCATACAATTAATTGAGGTGAGATTATGAACAATAGCATTATAGCCGAAAAAGTGAAGCTAGGAAACGAAGAATATGATTATATAAGAAATAAAAACGGAGAAGAATGCTTGAAAAAAGTTGAAAATGTAAAAAATCAAAATATAAGTGTTATTTTAAAAACAAAAGGACAAGATAATTCGAAAAATATTGAAGAATATATAATAGATGTGTTGAGTGATTTATATATCCAAAGAAATGTAAAAAAATTATTATAAAATTTTTTCTCGAATTGATAATCCTTTTTACCTAAAATAAAATTTTAGGAGAAAGGAGGAAAATATGAAAAGAGTTGGATGCTTATATAGAGTTTCTACTAAAAGACAAACATATAACAATGATATACCTGTTCAAAAAACTGCTTGTAGAAAATTTATTAAAACTCAAAAAGATTGGGTATTGGAAAAAGAATATACTGAATTAGGAGTTTCAGGTTATAAACTTACTGCAAAGGAAAGAGATGTCTTACAAACAATAAAAAAAGATGTTTGTAATAAGGAAATAGATGTATTGCTTGTTTTTCTATTTGACAGAATTGGTCGTAGAGAAGAAGAAACTCCTTTTATTGTAAAATGGCTTATTGATAATGGAATTGAAGTATGGTCTGTAAATGAAGGTCAAAGAATTATAAAAGATAGATATGACAGACTAATAAACTTTATCACTTATTGGCAAGCAAGTGGAGAAAGTGAAAAAATATCAATAAGAGCTAAAGAAGAACGAATTAGATTGACTAAATTAGGTATATATATGGGATACCACGCTCCTTATGGATATAAAATGGAAGATAGCAAACTATATAGCAAAATTGGTAAAAGAAGAAAAATTCCAGTAATATATGATAAAGAAGCAAAAGTTGTCAAATTAATATTTGAACTTATAGCAAATGATGAATATGGAACAGATAAAGTTGCAATATACTTAAATTCGAAAGAAATTGAAAGAAGAAAGAAAGGTTGTTTATGGGATTCTAATAAAATATTAGAATTAGTTAGAAATCCAATCTATAAAGGATATATTTCTTTTGGAAAGGTTAGTAGAACCAGAGATGAATATAGAAGAAAGAGTAGAGATACTTGGGTAATTGCAGAAAAGCAAAATCCTAATATTGTAATTGTTTCAGAAGAAATGTGGAGAAAAGCTAATGAATTAATTGATAGTAGAAGAAGATATGGTGATAGAGTATTAAGGTTACTATCTGGCTATACTAGATGTGGTTATTGTGGAAATTATATTGTTCCTAAAGGAAAAAGTAAATATTGTTATATGTTGTGTAAAGGAAAACAAAAAACAGGAAAATGTGAATACAGTAGAAATTTTAGAGTTGATGTATTAGAAGAAATTGTCAGTAATGAAATTAAAAATTATTTATATACTTTTAAAAGGATTAATTTAAGAAATGAAATAGTTAAAAGAATACGAAAAATAAAAAGACGAGAAGAGAAAGAGAAGAAAATAAAACAAAAAATTAATATAACTCAAAATAGAATTATAGAATTAAAAAACAATATTATTTCTTCTCTTATGTCAGGAAATGATGGAGAAAACAAAAAAATAAGTCAAGAACTAAATATCGAAAATGAAAATCTAAAAAGACTAAATGATGAACTTATTAAAATTAATGAAGAAATAAGCAATAATGATAATGAAATAGACAAGTTAAAAGAATTTATACCTAATTGGAGTAAAGAATTTGAGGATGCTCCTTTAGAAGTAAAGAGAAATATTTTAGATAAAATAGTAGACAAAGTTTATCTTTACAATGATAAAGTAGAAATACAAGTTAAATATCCAATATCAAAAATAATAATAAAAGAAAGTATTTAGCATTTATGGATAAAAAAAGAGTTGGATGCTTGTATAGGGTTTCAACCTTAAAGCAAGGCGAAAAAGATGATATTCCAATGCAACGAATATCATGCAATAATTTTATTAAATCACACAACGATTGGATTTTAACAAAAGAATACATCGAATTAGGTGTATCTGGATATAAAATTAGTGAATCTAAAAGAGATGTTCTACAAGATATAAAAAAAGATGTATTAAAGAAACAAATTGATATTCTTCTTGTATTTATGTTTGATAGAATTGGGCGTAGAGAAGAAGAAACACCGTTTGTAGTAGAATGGTTAATTAATGAAGGAGTCGAAGTATGGTCTGTAAAAGAAGGACAAAGAAAAATTGAAAATAGAGCTGATAAGTTAATCAATTATCTTACATATTGGCAAGCATATGGAGAAAGTGAAAAAACCTCAATAAGAGTTCGAGAAGCACAAGTACAAATGGCTGAAAATGGAATATTAACTTATGGAGGGAAAAGAAATGCACCTTATGGATACGAATTTATAAAAAGTGGAACATATACTAAAAAAGGAGTAGAAAGACAGAAACTTATAATCAAGGAAGAAGAAGCAAAAAATATAAAAAAAATATTTAATTTATATGTAAAACAAAATTATGGAATAGGAAGAATTGCCAAGTATTTAAATGATAAAAAAATTGTACCAAGAAGATCAAATTTATGGAGTGTATCAACAGTAGGAAGAATGTTAGAAAATCCAATATACATGGGCTTTCCTGCATATCGTAAAAAAACAACTGTGGATGCTGTAACTTCAAAAAAACAACCTTTTGAAACATGGATATTGCCTGAAAATAAAGTAAAAAATTTGGCTATAGTAGATGAAAAAATATGGTATGAGGCTAAAAAAATAAGAGATAGTAGAAATAATATACAAGATAATAAAGATGTTAGTATAAAACCAAGACAAACAAAATCTGAATTATTATTTATAGGAATGATTAGATGTGGAGAATGTGGTTTTTCTTTTATGACAGCAAATTCAAAAAAGAAAAATAAGAATGGTGAAATAGTTAAACATTTATATTACCGATGTAGTGGAACAAGAAGTAGTAATAATTGTACTTTAAATAAAAAGAGTATAAAAAAAGCAGAAGTAGAAAATATTGTATTAAAATGCGTCTATGATTTTTTGGATAGTTTGAGTCAAGTTGATTTATCTAATGCCATAAAAAAAGGAGTTTTAAATAATTGTGATAATGAAGAAAAAGAATTAATTAATTGTGAGCAAAAAATTAATGAGGTTAATTCAAATATCGAAGTATTAAAAAATGAAGTTATAAAAAGTCTTACAGGTGAAAGTAGCTTTACTTCTGACTTATTAAATGAACTAATTAATGAAAAAGAGGAAGAAAAAATAAAATTACTTAATCTCAAAGAAGAGTTAGATAACAAAATGAATCAAAAAAAATTAAAAGAAGATGAATTGTTACAAATAAAAAATAAAATTCCAGTTTGGAAAAACGAGTTTGAAAAGGCTGATTTAGATGTTAAAAAAATGTTGTTATCTGAAATTATTAAAGAAATTAGAATTTTTAATGATAGATATGAAATTGATTTTAGATTAGAATTAAGTGATTATATCAAACCCAATACGTAAATTTACAATTCAAACAAAACAAAAATTTGCGATAAAAAGTTAATTGAAGATACAATTTCTATAAAATTAATAAAATAAGAACATTTTTTGTGTTTGTTGCAAAAAAAGTTTGAAAACTATACATAGAGTAACCCCCGTGTGCACAACAGAAATAATAGCATTAAGTAAAGCAGATACATATTTTAAAAATTTAAATACTTGTTTAGTTGGTTTAAGTGTAGATAGCAATGCTTCACATTTAGCATGGATATATGATATTTATTTAAAAACAGGAATAAAAGTTCCTTTTCCAATAATAGCTGATAGGAACGGAACCATTGCAAGAAAATATGGAATGATTGCAAGTGATATAAGTAACACAGAAACGGTAAGGAATGTATTTATAATAGACCCAGAAGGAATAATAAAAGTAATACTTGTTTATCCTATGAATATTGGAAGGTGTATACCAGAAATTATAAGAATAGTAGAGGCACTGCAAATTGCTGAAGCAAATAAAGCATCTACTCCTGCAAATTGGGTTCCATGTGAGCCTGTTATAATTCCATCTCCAAGAACCTTTGCTGAATTGTTACAAAGAAATGAGCAAATTCAAAAAAATAGAGACGGTATGAGTTGGTATTTGAGTTTTAAAGAACCAAAGGAATGTAAAGTAATAGAAAATAAAGAAAACAGACAATTAGATACTTCTAAAGATAATAAGTAAATATAAAAAAAAGAAAACCATAATCAAAATAGATTTTGGTTTTCTTTTAGTAAGCCAATTAAAAATATTAATACAAATTAATTAGCTGTTTGCCTTTTTTAATTCAGTAAATGGTTGCTCTAAATCTATTGTAATATTAAAAGCATCAAACTTTATTTCTTCAGAATCAACAGTATACCAAACATCCATATTTTCTCCAAAATGTTTTTGAAGAGTTTCTTTTATACTATTGAAAATAGTATATATAAGAGATTCTCTATCATATATGAACATTTTTTCATTTCCTATATGAGTATCGATATCATTAAAAGGTGCACTATTTTTGCTGAAATCTATTGCCATACAACCTTTACCATTTGAAATATCATTTACGATTATTGAATAACCAATAAAATCACCAATTTCTTTAATTAAAAATTGTGCTTGTTCGATTGTTGATAAATTTTCATCATATTCAACTTCATAAGGTATATAAGATGATTCCTTTTCATAAACATAGATGGTTGCTTTTGAAATTTTTTCTGTTGCTTCTGTATTTTCTTTTGAAACGTTAGAATTAGTTGTTTGAGTATTATTGTTATTTGCAAATACAAATATAACGGCTACAATCGCAATAATAACAACTACAAGTATTGCTATAGTAGATTTTTTCATATAATTACCTCATTTGCATATATTATATATGAATAAAAATAAAATTCAAATACTAAATTAATTCTTTACAATAAAATGTATTGTTAAAATTCTATTAATATGATATAGTATAAAAAAATTTAAATGGGAGAAAGTAATTATGAGTTTTATTGTAGCAGTAGATGGACCAGCTGGTAGTGGAAAAGGAACTATTACAAAGGAAATTGAAAAAAGGACAGGATTGATTAATTTAGATACGGGAGCTACTTATAGATGCTTTGCGTTAGAAGTGTTAAAACATGGATATGCTCCTAGTGACACTGAAAAAATTTTAAAATTATTAGACAATATTGATATAAAAATTGAAAACGAAGGTAATGAAGATGTGGTATTACTAAATGGAAAAGATGTTACTGATGAAATAAGAACTACAGAGGTAACAGAAGCATCTGCATTAATTTCGACTATTAAAGAAGTTAGAGCTAAAATGGTTGAGCTACAAAGAAAAATGGTAGGTAATAAAAATGTAATTGTAGAGGGGCGAGATATTGGTACAGTTGTCTTTCCACATGCAGATTTAAAAATATATTTAGATGCAGATGACGAAGTTAGGGCACAAAGAAGATATAAAGAATATATAGAAAAAGGTATGAAGATAACTTATGATGAAGTTTTAGAGCAAATTAGGTGGAGAGATGAAAATGATAAACATAAAGAAGTAGGAGCCTTAAAAAGAGCTGATGATGCTATTGTTGTGGACACATCTAATAAAAGTATTGAGGAAGTAGTAGAAAGTGTTAAAACTATGATAGAAGAAAAAATGAAAGAAAAAGAAAAAAATAATATGGAAAATACTGAAAGATAAATAGAGTATGTGAGTATATAAAAATAGCGAGAAGCATACATAAACTTTAAAATTTTTTGAAAATTTACAAAAAAACCTGCCTACAAATATGTAGGCAGGTTTTTGGAACTTAGAAAAGCAGACGATTTCCTTCGCAGACCAAATCGATTAACTGCTCTGCTGCTTTGGATACAGTCACAACTTCATCTTTGCCGACTCCAAGCAAACTTCTGAAGTGCTGGATTATTTCGCCACGATATTTTAACGTGGAATCTACCAGCTCCTTCCGTGAAACTCTTACATCATTATGTGTTGAAGCTGAAATAATAAAAGTGCTCCCGTTTGAACTCACAAACATATATAAGTTCCCCTTTCTTTAAAGAAAAATTTATAGTTTCAATGAATTTATTATAACATAAATAGCCCACAAAGTCAACATAACAAAAAAAGCATATTACATAAAAAAATAAATAATTAGCTAAATTTTGTACATAATATTCTTATATAAAAATTATGACTTTAGTCATAAAGATGGGAGGTATTTTATGGAACCAGATCAAAAAATAAATTGTACAGTAACTAGCTGTAAATATAACAAAAATCAAGAACAAGAATGTTCTTTAAGACAAATTATAGTTACACCAATACAAGATTGCGATACTAAAGAGCCAGATGAATCTATGTGCAGTAGTTACAAATATATTGATGAATAAATTTATAAAATTAGACAAAATTCGACGATATACTTGAAAATTAAAAAGAAATATTGTAAAATAAGAAAAGTTTTATATTTAAATATTGTATGGCTGTAATAGCTATACAAAACACTACAAGGAGGCACATCTATGCAAAAAGTTTCAATTGAAAGAAGACGGTTTATTTTAAGAACAGCAGAAAAGGAGGACGCGGTCGATTATGCATATTTAATGTATGATGGGCAAAATGAAGGAGTTAAGAGAAGAAAAGAATGCGAAAAGATTGAGCAGCAGATTGAAAAGCTCAAGGATACAAGAGCTCTTATTGCCATTAGAACTAAAGATAATCGATTTGTAGGTTTCATTTTTTCAAAGCCGGTTAGCACTAAAATGATTCAATTCATTGATATCGTAATTCCCAGAGAATTTGGCCTTGAAGAATATGCAGAAGACTGCATTAAGCAATTTTCAAAAGGAATTATCGAGGGGGGCTATGCTAAAGTGATTTCTTTTTTGGAGAAGGGAAACTACAGCTATTCAAATGCTGAAAGATATATAGAGGACTTCTTACAGAGTTATGAGGAAACACGTTGTGTAATGGCGGTTTAAAATGTAGTCAATAATTAAAGTAGTGTAATTATGTCAGACCTGTGTATAAAACATGGGTCTGATTTTTTTATAAATGAAATAGAAATTCTTGACTTGAAGTATAATCAAATATATAATAATCAAAGATAATAATAAGGATTTAAGGCAAATAATAAGAACTATAGGAAAAATCCAAAAGGAGGAAAATTATGTCATTAGTAACAACGAAGGAAATGTTTAAAAAATCAATGGAAGAAAAATTTGCAATAGGTGCTTTTAATGTAAACAATATGGAAATAATACAGGGAATTGTAGATGCAGCAGCAGAAGAAAAGTCACCAGTTATATTACAAGCTTCATCAAGTGCAATAAAATATGCTAGAATAGGCTATTTAATGAAAATGGTAGAGGCTGCAGTAGAAGAACACCCAGAAGTTCCAGTAGCAATTCATTTAGACCACGGACCAGATTTTGAAACCTGCAAAATGTGCATAGATAATGGTTTTACATCTGTTATGATAGATGGTTCAAAATATGATTTTGAAGAAAATGTTGCATTAACAAAAAGAGTTGTAGATTATGCACACGAGCATGGAGTAGTAGTAGAGGCAGAGCTTGGAAAACTTGCTGGAATAGAAGATGATGTAAAT
>CANQRI010000007.1 GCA_947626235.1 uncultured Clostridia bacterium
TAACTCTTTTGCAATTACCGGTATGTCTTTTATGCGGTTTGCACCGTCTAATAAACTAAATTCACTATGTAAATGTAAGTGTACAAAATTTGACATTTATTCTACTTCCTTTCTTTATACTATGCTTCACAGTTATATTTATAAATTTTTTCCGTTGCCCCTTTTTAAGAAAATGTAATTCACTTCGTTCATAACATTTTCTAAAATGGTCCCCACGAGTCACTACAAAAATTTATAAATATAACTGTGAAACTTATTAAAATGCAACGTCTACTCTTTATTTGCAAGTATTCTAGCCATTTGCACTCCTGATGCTGAAGCCATCATTAAACCTCTTGTCATTCCACCACCATCGCCGATTGAATATAAACCTTTTATATTTGTTTCAAAATTTTCGTCTATTGTTACTTTATTACTGTAAAATTTAATTTCTGGAGCATATAATAAATTTTCTGGATTTGCAAAACCTTCAACTACTTTATCTAATGCTCTTATAAATTGCATAATATCAGTCATAGTTCTATAACCTATTGCAAAAGTTATATCGCCTGGTACTGCTGATTTTAATGTTGGTACAACTCCATTATTATTTAGCTCTTTTTCCCAGGTCCTTTTTCCTCTATATATGTCTCCCAACCTTTGTACTAATACATTTCCTCCACCTAATTCGTTTAAGTTTTTAGCAACATTTCTTCCGTAATCTATTGGCTTATCAAATGGATGATTAAATCTATGTGATACAAGTATTGCTAAATTTGTATTTGTACTTTTTCTATCCTTGTATGAATGCCCATTAACCAATGTTAAATTATGGTCATATACTTCTGATGACACAAAGCCACTTGGGTTTTGACAAAATGTTCTTACTTTATCCCCAAAAGGTCCTGGTCTTCCTATAAATTTACCTTCATACATGTATTTATTTATATTTTTCATAACTTCATCTGGAAGTTCATAACGAACACCAATATCAACTACACCTGCTTGTGTAGCTATATTATGTTTTGTACACATATCTACTAACCAATTAGCGCCTTTTCTTCCTACTGCTATTATTACATTATTTCCATATATTGTTTCTAAGTTTTTATTTTCTTCTGCTTGTTTTATAAATTCACTTGATTTTTGTACCTTTACACCTTTTACATGTCCATCTTCTATAATTAAGTCATCTACTACTGTTTCAAACATCATGTCTATTCCGTTATCTTCAAGATATTTTTCTAACTTTTTATATAATTCATGTGCTTTTTCTGTTCCTAAATGCCTAATTGGAATATCTATTAATGTTAGTCCTTCCTTTTGAGCCTTCTTTTTTATTTCAGAAACTTCTTCTTTATATTTTGTGCCCTCTAAATTTTTGTCTGCACCAAAATCTAAATAAATTTGATCTGCATAATCTATTAATTTCTTTGTATTTTCTACTCCTACATAATGATGCAATTCTCCTCCTACATAGAAATCATCATCTTCTTTATTGTATAGTGATAATTTTCCATCTGAAAATGCACCTGCTCCTGAAAATCCACTTGTAATATTGCAGAATGGTTTACATTTTGTACATGTTCCTGTTTTTTCTATTGGACAAATTCTATTTTCAACTCTTTTTCCTTGATCTATTAACAACACTTTTTTTGTTTTA
This sequence comes from uncultured Clostridia bacterium, assembly GCA_947626235.1. Taxonomy (GTDB): domain Bacteria; phylum Bacillota; class Clostridia; order TANB77; family CAG-508; genus UMGS1663. The sequence continues at coordinate 1,643 of CANQRI010000007.1, forward strand.
TCTAACTTTACCATTTCATAAGCTAGAAAAATTGAACTTGGTCCCATTCCTACTACTATAATATCGTATTTTTGCATACTTTATCACTTTCCCTTCTTTTTGCTTAAATACCTATGAATAGCCATAAAAATTTATTCGATTTTGCCTATTCTTTTATAAACATTTTTAACGTGATACAATTGTATCACGTTTTTTTCTTTTGTGAAAGTTTTTTCACCATATTTTTACAAATGCAAGTAATATATTATAGTAGTTTTAATAATTTACTAAAAACCTGTTCTAGGTAATTTTTTCTTTTCTATTTGAGTTATCTGATCATCATCTTTCCAAAGTAAAAAGTCATCAAGATCCGCTTCTACTTGCGCTCTATTTGTGAATTTTTCTCCATCGACTACATTATTATTCAATTTCAAAAACACTTGGGCATTATTTAGCGTTTTAAACCCAACACTTACCTTTCCAAAATCTACTCTAATTTTTTCAATAACTTCTCCTTTTTCTAATTTTACTTTTGAAAAGTCAATGTAGTTATTAACTTGTGTATTTAAATTTTCAGCTAAAACCCTATATTCGTTCATATTGGTTCTATAGTAAATAGTATAATTTAAATTTTCGTTATATGTTCCTGTATACATTTTAGTAATAGTTGCATACTCCGTAGGTATAAAATCATACCATGCAAAGTTATTTAATGCTACATTTCCGGTATTTTCTACTTTCAACTCATACTTTATTTCTTTATTTGGCTCTGCTTTCGTATCACCTGTTTTTTCTATATCTACATCTGGTCTTTTAGATTCATTTGTAATATTTAGTTCAACAAGTTCTTCATTCTCTTTTATTTCAGCCACAAATTCTTCTTCATTTAGCAGATACCATTCTCCCGTTTCTACTTCTTTTATATAATATTTGCCTTTATCTAATTTTTTAGTAATTGCTACTCCTTCTTCATCTGTCATAATTATATCTACTAAATTTCTGTTTACATCATATATTTCAAAGATAACATTTGGAAGTGGCGTTCCTGCTTTTTCTCCACTAATAAAATTATCATCTTTACTTGTTTTTATAATTTTTATTTGTCCTTTTATTCGTTTATTTGTGATATCTAATTTTATAACTTCATCTTCTGTAATTTCTACTTTTATGCTTTCACTATTTAAAACATATTCATCATTTGTTTTAACTTCTTTTATTTCATATTCTCCTACTGGTAATTTAGAAGTTTTTGCATATCCATTTTTATCGGTTTTTATAGTTTCTTCTACTTCACCATTTGAATTAATTATTTGAAATTCTACTCCTTCTAGTTTTATTTCATTATTTTCCTCATCTGTTTTATATATTTCAATTTCACCTTTCTTTTTCTCATTTTGAATTATAAGATTTGTTATTTTGTCATATTCCACAATTACATTGGCTGTTTCTCCTGCCAATTTATATTCTTGCAAAGTTTTTGTTTCTCGAACTGTGTACTTTTGGTCTATTGGCAATTTTTTTGTTATCGCTTCTCCATTTTCGTCTGTTACTATTACGTCCACCACATTCTTATTTTCATCTAATACTTCAAATTCTACATTAGCAAGCTTAATTTGTTCATTATCTTTATCTACTTTTATTACTTTTATTTGTCCTTTCTTTTTTTCGTTTTCAATTTCTAAATTTTTAACTTTATTTGCCTCTAATGCTACTTGAACAATATTATTATTTAGTACATATAATTCATTTGTTTCAATTTCACGAAGTCTTAAAAATGGATAATCTCTTACAGAATAAGCTTTTGTAGTAGCCTCTCCCTTTTCATCTGTTACTATTGTTTCCAACACATTTCCATTTCTATCTTGTACTTCAAAAGTGACATTTGGTAGACGTATTTGCTTATTGTCTTTATCTACCTTTACTATTTTTACACTTCCTTTTTTTAATGAATTTTGTATTGTTATTTCTTTTGTTTTATTTTCTTCTACAATTACTTCCGTATCTGGAGCTAAATTATACCATTTATTTGTTGATACTTCTATTAACTTATATTTTCCTGTTCTTAAATTGTTAATATGAATTTCTCCATTTCTATCAGTAGTATACCTTCCTATAATCTTCTGAAATTCATCACTATATAAATCAAATTCTACTCCACCAATACCAATTTTATTGTTATCTGCATCTACTTTTATTAAAACAATATTTCCTTCTTTGTGTTTGTTCGTAAAATTAAGCAATTTTGTTTTTTCATTATCTTCTACTGTGAAAGTTACATTTTCTATTTCTGTTTGCAAAACATAATCATTATGTGCTTCTACTTCTTTTACAGTATAACTATCATTTAATGGTAATGCCTGTGATTTGGCATACCCATTTTCATTCGTTACTAATGTATCTACTAATACTCCATTGGAATTCCTTATTTCGAACTTTACTCCTTTTAGCTTTATATCTGAATAATCTGCATCACTTTTAATTAATTCAATATATCCTTTTTTTACTTCGTTTTCAATTGTTAAAGTAACTGTTTCATCTGTTTTTACTTCTATTAATTTTTCTTCCGTATTTAATTCATACCACTCATTTGTGGATATCTCTTTTATTCTATATGTTCCCGTTCTTAAATTATCTAACGTTATTATGCCATCTTCTCCTGTAGTTTTTGTTGCCACTTTTTTGTTTAGTTCTTCATTCCATATTTCAAATGTTACATTAGGAATTGGCATTTTTCCATCTCTACTATCTACTTTTACAATTTTTAAACTTCCTTGTTTATGTTTGTTCGTTATGTCTATAGTTATTGTTTCGCCTGCTGAAATAGTTATTTGCTTAGGAGTACTATTTTTTATATATTTATCATTAGCAGATTTTTCCACTAATGTATATACTCCTGCAACTAAATCTGATGACTTTGCATAACCATTTTCATTTGTCGTTATAGTTTCTACTACTGTTCCTTCTTCATCTTTTATTTCAAATGTAGTATTGCTAATAGTTTCTTTAGTTTCTTCATCTTTTTTATATATTTCTAATGTTCCTGTTGATAACCAATTTACATATAATCTTATATACGCATCAGTATTTGCCACAAAGCCATACCTTGATACTAAATCTTGCTCCGTTTTACTTTCTGTTTTATAAACTATAGCTTGATAAGCATATTTATGATTTCTTATAGGGTCTGATTTCCAAGAACCACTTATGCTCATTGGTGCTTCTAAATGAAATTCATCTTCACCATATACATTTACATCTCCTGTGGATCTTGTTCCTTTGGTTTCATTTACTAATACCATTCCTTCTGGTAAATGTATTGTCATATAAAGTTCTGGCTCTCCATATACTTGATTTGTTGGCGTTCTTTGTACTCCATTTTCTATATATGCTTTTTCATTATTGTTTTTAAAATTTAAATTTCCTCCAGGCACAGGTTGAGAATTTACATAATCTATAAATTCTTGTGCTGTTCTATTTGCATTACCGTTTTTAAAATGATCTAAAGCTAGAGTAGTATATACTATTCCCTGTTCTTCCGATGCAAAATGCCATTGTTTTTCACCTTCCCAACCATAAAATAAACACTTTAAAATATTTGAATCACTATATATTTCAGAAGTTAATGGTCTGCCACTTGGTGGTGTAGTTTTTTGGTGTTCTAAACAAAATGCTATTTTCCTATTCACAAAAAATTTGCCAACTGTACTTTCTCCATAAGTTACACTTCCTTGGTAGTCTACTACTGTATCAGCTGCTTTTACTTTAGTTTGAAAAATTGGTAATATTGCTGTTACTAGCATTACTACTAATAATATCATACTTATAATTTTATTTCTTATCATTTTTTTCTCCTTATTGACATAAATATTTAGGTTTCAAGGTTTGCCTATAACCTTTAATTTAATGATAATTATTAAAGAAATTTTTTGATTTAAATTTCTAGAATAAAATCTTTTGTAAAAAAATAATTTTAGAATTAATTCTTCGATAAAAAACAACAAATTTGTTATATACATTTTTACCATATTTTTTGGCTTATGTCAACAAGATTTTTCCGCCATTTTTCAGCATTTTTCGTCATTTTATATATTGTTTTATTTGTGCTTTTCTGTTAACTATTAATGTATAGCAACTTCTACAAATAAAAAATCACAAGTAAAATTTCTTGTGATTTTTATATATCTTATAAAATTTTTATTGTTTCTTCCATATTTTTTCCTTGTGATTTTGGAATTTGTAAAATCTCAAATTTTGAAATTTTATCTCCAAATTTAATTTCTACAATATCTCCTACTTTAACTTCATAGCTAGGTTTTACTACTTTTCCATTTACGGCAACTCTACCACCGTCTGCAGCTTCATTAGCAACAGTCCTTCTTTTTATTACTCGTGATACTTTTAAGAATTTATCTAGCCTCATTAATTTCACCCTTTCTATAACACTATTTCCTTTTGTAAACATAGTGAATATATAATCATTTTATCAACCTTCTTGTTTAAACTTTTTTCTAATGCTTCTTTATATAATTCTAATTGTTGTGTATACTTTTGTTTTAATATGTTTTCTTGTCCATCTTTAACATAGTCTGTTTTATAATCTACTAAAACTAATTTATCATTTTCGTCAATATAGTATAAATCTATTATTCCTTGTACTAATATATTTTCCGTTTCATCTGTTTCTAATATATCCTTTGAAGATATATTTATATAAAATGGCTCTTCTTTTTTAACTTTTTTAGCATTTTTTATTTTCTGCCATAGGTCAGACTTTGTATAATTCAATATGTTATTTATTGATATTTCCTTCATTTCGCTTTCTGTTATTATTTCTCTGTCTTTTAAATCTTTTATTAGTTTTTCTATCTTTTCATAATTATATTCTTCTTTTTCATTAAGTTTTTGCACACATAAATGCATTAATGTTCCTTTCTGTGCACTGCTAATTTTTTCTTCTTTCATAAATTTTGGAACTTGCCAACTGTTTGATTTTTCTGCTTTCAATTCATCAGGCTCTTGATTATTTGCTTTTAAACCTTGTTCATTTACCATTAAATTTTGTTCTTTTTTATTTAAACTTTGCTCACTTACTTGCTCATTTTTATTTGCACTTTGCTTTTGAGCCTTTATATCGCTTTTTTGTTTTAATTCTTTTATATTAGTTACTGATGTTTTAGTTATCATCGTTGTTGCCAAATTATGCTCATACTTCCAATTTAATAATTTTTCAATGTTTTGATATTCCTCTTTATTGTTTGACTGAAATTTATTTATTTTTTCTACTATATTTTCTACAGGCTTTTTATCATTTTGAGTAATTATCTCATCTTTTTTATGTTTATATAATTCTATAAATTCCGGCTTTTCCTTTAAATATATAAGTTCTAACCAATTCAAATATGATGTATATTTTTTTAGTAAATTTTCATCAATTTTTAACTCATTTGTATACATCTCCAATTGTTCTTCTTTTTCTTTTAAATCCGCTTCTAAATCTTTAGAAACACCTGTTATTATTAACTTTTCTTTTGCTCTTGTTAATGCAACATATAAAACTCTCATTTCCTCTGAAATAAGTTCTTGTTTTGTTTTTATTTTTAATGCTTCTTTTGCCAAAGTACTATATTCAATTCTTTTTTCATAGTTAATATAATTTGGCCCAAAACCTAAATCCTGATGCAACAATATTGTTTCATTCAAATCTCTCATATTAAATTGCTTACCTGTACTGCACAAAAATACTACCGGAAATTCTAGTCCTTTACTCTTATGAATACTCATTATTCTAACTACATTTTCATTTTCACCAATAACTTTTGCAGCTGACATATCTGCAGACGTTGTTTTTAGCTTGTCTATAAAATTTATAAAATTAAATAATCCTTTAAAACTAGCTGTTTCGTATTGTTTTGCTCTTTGGAATAGCATTTTTAAATTTGCTTGTTTTAATTTTCCATTTTGCAATAATCCAACATAATTATAATAATTTGTATCTATATAAATTTGCCATATTAATTCATCTAAAGATTTATATTTTTCTTCACTTCTCCATTTTTCAATGTTTTCAATAAATTTATCTATTTTCTTTCTTAAATTTTCTTTTACACTCACTCTTGATTTTATCATTGCATTATAAAAATTTTCTGATTTACTTCCTAGCCTTATTTCTACCAAATCATTATCTGTAAAACCTCCTATTTCAGATCTCATTACAGTAACCAGCGGTATATCTTGCAAAGGATTATCTATTATTTTGAGCAAGCTCATTATAGTTTCTATTTCTGTTGCTTCTAAATATTCACTTGATGTATCACTAAATACAGGTATATCAATACTATTTAGTTCTTTTTCATATATTGGCGCCAATACAGAAGTTGTACGAAGAAGTATTACTATATCTTTATAAGTTACTTTTCTATATTTCTTTAGATTTTTGTCAAAAACTTGATAGTTGCTATTAACCAATTTTTGAATTTTATCTGCTACAAACCTTGCTTCTAAAATTGTACTTTCTACAATTTCAAAATTTTCTTCATCATCTGTGTTTTCTTCATTATCCACTTCAGCATCAAACTCAAATTCTTCATCTGTTTCATTTAAGTCAATAATATGTAATTCTGCATTTCCTGCATAATCAATCTTTTCTTTTGGCTGTTCATAATTTGCTCCTAAATTTAAGTATTCTTCTTCATTATAGTCAATATCTCCTAAATTTTTACTCATAATTTCTTTGAACACTAAATTGGTAACATCTAATATATTTTCTCTACTTCTAAAATTCTTGAATAATTTAATTTTTTCTCCTTCACTTTTTATATCATCATCTACTAATTTATATTTATCATACTTTTCTAAAAATAACTCTGGCCTTGCTTGTCTAAATTTATATATACTTTGCTTAACATCACCAACCATAAATATATTATTTCCATTAGAAATACTTTTCAATATATACTCCTGTACTAAATTACTATCTTGATATTCATCTACTAAAATTTCATCAAACTTTTCTCTATATTTTTTTGCCACCTCTGTTGGCTCATTTTCTCTTATCAATATATTAAGTGCAAAATGTTCAATATCATTAAAATCTATTATATTTTTTTCCTTCTTCTTTTCTGCAAACATTTTTGAAAATTCTATTACAATATCACCTAAATTTTTTATAGTTTTATATATTAAACTTATGTCTTCAAGTGCTGTTTCTGAATCATATGCAAATACTTTTTCTACTAATTTTGCAATTTTTTTCTTTATATCATCTCTTACTTTTTTAGCATCTTCTTTATATTCTATAGTCACTTTTTTATCAACCGGCCATTTTACAAATTTAAGGTCTATTAAAGCATTATATAAATTATTCCATAAATTTACAGGTATATCTTCCGTATTAATGTTTTCTTCATTTTGAGTCATATTTATTTGCATATTTTTATTATTAATATCTATGGTTTCTATATTTTTTTGCATATTTTCTATTGCTGATATCTGATTTATATCATCTTCAATAGTTAGAGCAAACTTTTGTAATTCTGGAAATCTTAATAATTTTTCCTCAACTTTTTGTAACTTTAATCTATTTTCTTTCAATTCTTCCATAAGTTGATTTATCAAAATTTTTCCCCACACAGTTTGTGCAAAATCCAAATTTTCTTTATTTTGAATATTAAACATCTCTATTTTTTCCTGCAACCACTTTTGTGGATCAGGCGTACTTTGTATATATTTGTATATATTTAATATTAATTCTTTTAAAGGTTCATCGCCTTTATATGTTGTGTATGTATTTATTAAGTCTATAAAATTATTATCATGGTTTACATATTTTTGCTCAAATAAATCTTCTAAAACTTCTTGCTTTAAAAGTTCTATTTCTGTAGTGTCTCCTATTCTAAAATTTGCAGAGGCTCCAATTTCGTAGAAATTGTTTTTTATTACATCTAAACAAAATGCATGTATTGTACTAATGCTAGCCTTACTTAATAAAGTTATTTGCCTTTGTAGATGATAATTTCCTTCATCTTGCTCTAGTTTTTTATAAATTGCATCTAAAATTCTGCTTCTCATTTCACTTGCAGCAGCATTTGTAAACGTTACAACTAATATTTTATCTATATCTATTTTTTTATTTATTACCTTATTTATTATTCGCTCAACTAATACAGCTGTTTTTCCACTACCGTGCTGCAGCTGCAACTAATATATTTGAACCTTCTTCATTTATTGCTTGCGTTTGTTCATTTGTCCACTTTACTTCTGACATATTTTTCTCCTTAAATTCTTTTGCACCATTATATTACATATTTTTTATATTTGCATTAATTTTTCCAAATTTTAATTAAACTATTAGGGACGGGGTTAAATAGTTTAGTGGGAATTTATTAACAATATTTGCAAAACATTAATATATTATTTATTTAGTAACATTTTGTGGGGACCAGCAAATTATAGCTTGTAAAAAATTTATTTTAAAAAACTTGTTTTGTATAAATAAATTTTTTTACAAGCTATTATGCAGCTGGGAGTTACTAAATAAATAATATATTAATGTTTTGCATTAGAGTAATCAAACCCACTAAACTATTTAACCCCGTCCCTAATAGTTTAATGAAATTGTTAAAAGATATTGAATTTTATGTTTACGCGTGGTAGAATATTTATGCAATTTTATAGTTTACTGAAATATTTTATTTTTTGATAAAAATTTAAATATTCAGTATGGTTATAAATTTTAGTATTAAGGAGGTTATGTTTATAATTTAGTCACTTTCTACACAATATTTTAACACTTAAAGGAGAGAGTAGCATGAATGTAAAAGAAGAAATTGGTAATTATTTGTTGCGGAATGGTACAGTAAACATTGTAATTTCTGGTATAACCTGTTCTGGAAAAACTACTTTTTCTAAAGAACTTGCAGAATACTTTTCAAACTACTATTCAGTTACAATCGTGTCACAAGAAAATTATTTAAAAAATATCAAGGATATCCCCAAAGTATACGAGGGCGATTTATTAGATTCCATTGATGCTTTTCATGCAGATGAGTTTAAACATGACATTGAATTATTAGTAAAAAATAAGGTTAGTATTATACCAAAATATGATACAACCATAGGTATAAGAATTACTAAAAGTCAAATTGTAAAGTATAGCGAAGTTAATATTTTTGAGGGCTTACACACAATACAACTTTTAAGGTCTTTGCCTAACAGTATTTTCATTTTTTTGGACACTGATATTGGAACTTGCATGCAAAGAAGAATTAAAATGGAATCTAACCATTTTGGCATACCTGAAAGTAGAACTCTTGTATATTGGGATTATTGTGTTCTTCCTATGTGCGAGAAATATATTTTTCCCCAAAAGCAACTTGCAGACATCATTATTACCGATGAAGGCGCTACATTCAATAAATCAAAAAAATTTTAACAATTTTACCAGCAAACCAAAACTAAAATTTATATCAAAAGAAGGCTTTATTTAGAGCCTTCTTTAATTTTTTATATATAATTCTGGGTCAATATATTCTTCGTCTTTTAAAATTTCAAAATGCAAATGTGGGTCATCTGCAATTTCAAATGTTGCTGTATTTCCTACAGTCCCTATTGTTTGCCCTTGTTTTAAGTTTTCTTTTTCACTTATAAATTCTGCCGTTAATAAATTAGAATATACTGTCTTATATCCATCTGCATGCTCAACTACTACTGTTATACCATATCTTGGATCATTTTTTATGGACTTTACTGTCCCTTCTTCAGATGCTTTTACTATAGTAGTTTTATCTGCTTTTATATCTATTCCATTATGAGTTATCCACTCCCTTAATGTATCAGAATATACTAATTTATCTTTTGCAAATTCTTTTACTATTTCGCCTTCAACTGGCTTTATAAATTTTAGTTCTTTTTTAGTTTCAGGTGTTACATTACTTTCTTTGCTATCTACATTATTTGTTTTTGTGGTGTTAGTTACATTTGTGTTACTAGTATTTTCTTTTTGCATATTGCTTGTATTAATAGCTATTTTCATTGTATTAGTAGTATTTCCATCTGTATTATTTACAGTATTTTCAGTAATTTCATTTTTATTTACTGTATTTTCATTTTGAAGTTCATTTACTGTTCTACCTATAGGATTACTTGCTTCTGAAGAAGATATACCATTAGTTTCATTTTGTGCTTTTGCTATTTCTACCCCATCATCATTAAAACTATTTGTATAAACCACAAATGTAATTACAAATGCTATTATTGCCACAACTAAAACTGCACCTGAAATGTATAACATTTTTTTCGTTTCCTTTTCTTCATCGAAAACATTTCTATGCCCTCTCATACTAACTCTCATTCCTTTCCTTTTACTTAATTTTCGGAACTAAATTTTCCATTTAATTAAAGTATTGCCTCATTTTACTATTTTATACATTTGTAATTTCTACTCCAGAATAAAAATGCTTAATTATTTCTTCATAATTACTGCCAGTTTTTGCCATACTGTCTGCACCAGTTTGACTCATTCCAACGCCATGTCCATAGCCTTTTACTTTAAATGTAACTTTATCCGCTTCTATTACAACCTCAAAGTTTGCTGACCTTAAACCCAATATTGTTCTTACCTCCACACCAGATAACTCTAAATTACCAAACTTTATTTTTTTCACTCTATCACCTTCTGTATATTCCAATATTTTAATGCAATCTGGTTCATCAAAATTAATTTGGAAATTACTATGTGTGTTTAACATTTTTTGAGTTATTTCTTGTTTTGTAAAACTAGCTTCCGAACTATACTGTGTATAAGCATCTTCTCCTGCTGTTTCTACACTCTGAAGATATGGATAGCCTGTACCTCCCCATACATTGGCGGTTGTTTCAGTTTTTCCACCACTATTAGAATGGAAAAATGCGTTTATAGGCTTTCCTTCATAGGTTATCATCTTTCCTTGAGTTAAATTAACCGCTCTTACTATTTTATTCCAATTTTCTTCCCTCAAGTTTTCGTCCCACCTTGCAAGCCTATCTTCTTTTGAAATCCATGCTTGACAACATGCAGAATCATCGCAAATACTTGCCTCTCCATGTTTATTACTATTATTTTGAATTTTATAAATGGTATATGTCCTAGCAACTACTGCTTGTGCTTTTAATGCTTCTTCTTCAAAATCTGCAGGCATTTCACTAGACACAACCCCATATAAATATTCATCTAATTTTATTTCTTCTATCACATTTGTTTTTGTATGTAGTAATTTTACCGTATTATATTGTTTATAATCATATGTGCTTTCTGTTTCACTTATTGGTATGTTTAACGAAATCATTTGATTTTCTAAATTAATTGATACATCTTCTTCTTCAAATTTTTTTGTGAATAAAATTGGTATTAAAAAACATATTAGAATAAATAATATTAAATATATAAAAATTTTTCTCGTTCTTTTCCACTCCTTTATGAGTTGCATATTTTATACTACTTTTTTTATTGATTTTATATTACTTTTTAAATAGCACTTTATATTTTCTGATAATTACCTATATAGCTAATTTTAACTTCATTGTATTTAAAACTCTTTTTTCAATTCTAGAAACTTGTACTTGGCTTATACCTAGTATTTTAGCAACTTCCATTTGAGTTTTATTTTTATAATATCTAAGCAAAATTATTTGTTTTTCCCTATCCTCTAAATTTCCTATTAAATTTCTTATACATATCTTATTTGCAATTTGCTCTGACTCATCTATTCCTGTAGATATTTTGTCTATAAAACCTATTCCTCCTTCATCATCAGAATAAATATTGTCATATATAGAAACTGTTGGATTTAATGAATCTAATGCTACTGCAATATCCTCTTTTGTTGTTTTTAATTCTTTTGCAATTTCAGATACCGTAATTTCTTGCCCTTTTTCTCTTAAATATCTTTCTTGAACTTCTCGTATTTTCGAGGCCAGTTCTTTTAAGCTTCTACTAACTTTTACGCTTCCATCATCTCTTATGAACCTTTTTATTTCCCCTAATATATACGGTACTGCATAAGTTGAAAGTTTTACATCAAAACTTGTATCAAATTTTTTTATCGATTTTATAAAACCTATGGTTCCTATTTGGTACAAATCTTCTAACTCATATCCTCTATCTTTAAATCTTTTTACTATACTCCATATTAGACCATTGTTATTTTCTATTAATTTAGACATAACTTCATTATCGCCACTTTGAGCTTTAATTATATTTTCTACACTATTTTCGTATAACATAAAAATCTCCTATATTAAATTTTAACTTTGGATTTCTGTTAAACTATTTAACTCTGACCCTAATAGTTTATCTTCCTTTTTTATTGTTTTTTTCATAGTTACTTTTGTACCTAAACCTACTATAGATTCAACATTTAGCTCGTCCATAAAGCTTTCCATTATTGTAAAGCCCATTCCTGACCTTTCTAAATTAGGTTTTGATGTATATAATGGTTTTTTCGCTTCATTAATATTTTCTATTCCCTTTCCGGAGTCTGAAACCTCTATAACAAGTAGATTATCTACAATTTTACAATGTATTCTTACTATTCCTTCTTTATCTTCATAGCCATGTACTATGGCATTGGTAACTGCTTCTGATACTGAAGTTTTTATGTCTGCAAGTTCTTCTACTGTTGGATCTAATTGTGATGCAAATGCAGCAACACTTATTCTGGCAAATGCCTCATTATTAGATTTACTTAAAAATTCTAATTTCATTTCATTTTCATATACACTTTTCATTGCATTTTCCTTTCTATTTTATATTCTAACTATATAGTTTTTACTATAGGCATAATATTTTTTGTTATAAGCATCATATTGCTTCTGATTCTATTATTGGGCAAATTTTTAAAATTCCGCACATTTCAAATATCTTCTTTATGCTTGGCTTTACATTTACCATTTCTAAACTTCCACCCAACATTTTCATCATCTTGTATCTTCCTAAAATCATTCCTATTCCTGCACTGTCCATAAAAGTAACATTATTAAAGTCAAATATAACTTTTCTAGGCATAAATCTTGTAATTTCATTATCGGTTTTCCTCCTTATCTCCTCTGTAGTATGATGGTCTATTTCCTCTGTTATTTCTATTAAAAGTAGCTTGTCCTCTTGTATATATTTTGAATTCAATACAAATCCCTCCTCTTTTTTTGAGAGATTAACCTGCAAGTTCCTCTCTCTTTCTTTCGTTTTATTATAGTTCAATTTACAATATTTTCCAATAGCAAAATATAGGAAGTTTTGCCGATTTTTAAGAAGTTTTCGACAAAATTTGCAAATAAAAAGAGCATCTTATTTTACCTTTAAGGTATATAAAATGCTCTTTTTATATTTTTTCTTAATTAAGAATTAGCTTGTTCTCTTTGCATATTACAGTAAGCCTAATAGATTTTTAAGATATGCCTCATATCCTTCATTTTTAACAGAACTCATATATACACTACTTTCACAAAGAATTCCATTTTGCTCAATATATTCTGCAATTGATGTGGCTAGTTTCTCATTCTTTTCTTTAAGTATTTCTATCATTAAATCTATTCCATCGTCATCTACACAATCATATAAGAGATTTCCTTCATTAAAAATAAATAAAACCAACTCATAAATTGTCTGTTTATCTACTGCTTCAGTTGATAATGATTCTTCATACAAATACTCATCTATTGCAAAAAAGAAATCTTCACCTAACCGTATGCACAAATCCTTTAGCTCTTGCCAACTGCCTTGTACCATCATATCAGCAACATGTAAATTTTTTAGTTCTTGTAAATGATTTTTTAAAATTTCTATAGCCTCTGTTTTGCTCATAAAATAACCTCCTAATTATTAGTTAAAATTGTAGAGAACTATACTTAACTTACCGTGACATTATACTTTCTTTTCGAAATGTTGTCAACCATTGTAATTTTATGTAAAATATGCTATAATTATTATATTCCTAGTTATTAACTAAAACTTTTATAGGAGGGCTATTATGAATACCAAGGACTTCAAGGAAAAACTCATCGAAGCTTTTATAGAGAAGATGTCTCATCGGCTCTATGAGCTCGCAGACGCCTCTATTGAGGCTGGTGTTGAACAGTATTGTGACCAGGGATATATAACCTTGGACTTCAAAGGTGAATTTGATTCACACACCAGCAATAAAATGCTGGAAGAGTTATCAGCAAAAGGCCTCGACATTTATGATTGCAGATGTATATCTGACACAGCTTGGAACAATCTGAATAATTATCTTGTTCAGAATGGCTGGAAAGTCGAACCGCTTCTTGTTGATAATGAGAATGTAATTACTGTGAAGATGTAGCCAACTAATTCAAAAAGCACTTTCAATTACAAATGTAACTTGAAAGTGCTTTTTGATATATTTTTATAAATTTTCTAATCTTTCCTTTGTAGCCTTTAGCATATCTTCATATTTAGCAAGTTTTTCTTTTTCTTCATTTATTTTTGCCTCTGGTGCCTTATTAACAAAACCTGGATTTGAAAGCATTTTACTTGCTCTTTGAACTTCTGCTTCCAACCTTGTTATTTCTTGCTCTAACCTTTGCTTTTCTTCTTCTATATTAACTAAATCTTCTAAAGGAATATATACTTCAGTTTCTTTAGTTAATATTGAAACTGCATTTTTTAACATATTTTCATCTAAATTTTCTTTTTTATCTTCAATAACAATTTCATTTGCAAAGCCTAATTTTTGTATAAGCTCTTTTGAATTTATTATCATATCTCTTAAATTTTTAGTTACAAATATTAATTTTGATTTTTTTGATGGGTGAACTTTATTTGTAGTTCTTACATTTCTAATTCCTACTATTATATCTTTTAATTCATCTATTTGTTTTTCTTCTTTTTCAAAATTTAAGTTTTCTGTATATTTAGGCCAACTTGAAATCATTATACTTTCATCATTATTATATAATTTTGTATAAATTTCTTCTGTAATGAATGGCATTATTGGGTGCAATAATTTTAGTGAATTTTGTAATACTTTATTTAATGTCCAATATACTGCATTTTTTGTATTGCAATTTTCATTGTATAAACGAGTTTTTGCCATTTCTATATACCAATCGCAAAATTCATTCCATATGAAGTCATATATTTTTTGAAGTGCAACACCTAAATCATAATTGTCTAAATTAGCTGTTACTTCTTTTGCTAATCTGTTTACCTTTGATAAAATCCATTTATCTTCGTAGCATAAATCGTTTGGTATTTCTTCACTTGAAACTTCTTTACTTTCACTTTCTGGAATATTTGAGCAAACAAATTTAGATGCATTCCATAGTTTATTAGCAAAATTTGATGCACTATCTAACTTTTCTGGCATATATCTAATATCATTTCCTGCAGATGTTCCAAGTATTAGTGAAAATCTTAAACTATCTGTTCCATATTTTTCTATTATTTCCAATGGATCTATTCCATTTCCTAAAGATTTTGACATTTTTCTTCCTTGTGAATCTCTTACTATTCCATGAATTAAAACATCTTTAAATGGTACCTCTCCTGTGTGTTCTAAACTAGAGAATATCATTCTTGCAACCCAGAAGAATATAATATCATAGCCTGTAACTAATGTACTTGTTGGGAAAAATCTTTTTAAATCTTCTGTTTGCTCTGGCCAACCAAGTGTTGAAAATGGCCATAATGCTGAACTAAACCATGTGTCTAATGTATCTTCATCTTGATGTATATGCTCGCTTCCACATTTTGTACATTTTTCAGGAACATCTTCTGTTACCATCATATTTTTACAGTCATCACAATAATATGCTGGTATTCTGTGACCCCACCATAATTGCCTTGAAATACACCAGTCTTGAATATTCTCCATCCAGTTGAAATATATTTTTTCAAACCTTTCTGGAGTAAATTTTACTTTTCCTTCTTTTACTGCTTTTATTGCTGGCTTTGCCAATGGCTCCATTTTTACAAACCATTGCTCTGATATTTTTGGCTCTATTGTACTATGACATCTATAGCATTTTCCAACATTGTGAGAATAATCTTCTATTTTTACAAGTGCACCTATTTCCTCTAGTTTTTCCACTATTTTCTTTCTTGCCTCGTATATATCCATTCCTTCATATTCAGGTACTAAATTACCCATTTTAAAGTTTTCGTCAAATACTTCTATAATTTCTAAATTATGTTTTAAAGCAGCTTGATAATCGTTTGGATCGTGTGCTGGTGTTAACTTAACAGCACCTGTTCCAAATTCTTTTTCAACAAATTCATCTGCTATAACTGGAATTTCCTTATCCATTATTGGTAATATTACTGTTTTACCAACTAAATCTTTATACCTTTCATCATCTGGATGTACTGCAACACCTGTATCTCCAAGCATTGTTTCAGGCCTTGTTGTAGCAACTATAACATATCTATCTTCATCTTTTACTTTATACCTAATATGCCATAAATGAGTTGCCTCTTCTTCGTATTCAACTTCTGCATCTGAAATAGATGTATTACAGTTTGGGCACCAGTTTATCATTCTTTTACCTTTGTATATTAGACCTTTTTCATATAATTTAACAAATACATATTTTACTGCATTTGATAAACCTTCGTCCATTGTAAACCTTTCACGAGACCAATCACATGAACAGCCTAGTTTCTTTAATTGATTTACTATTGTTCCACCATATTCTTTTTTCCAATCCCATGCTCTTTCAAGAAAAGCTTCTCTTCCTATATCTTCTTTAGTAATTCCTGCTTCTTTCATTCTAGCAACTATTTTTGCTTCTGTTGCTATAGCAGCATGGTCTGTTCCTGGAACCCAAAGGGTACTATAACCACACATTCTTTTATACCTAATTAGAACGTCTTGTAAAGTTTCATCTAATGCATGACCCATATGAAGCTTACCTGTAATGTTTGGTGGTGGAATAACTATTGTGTATGTCTCTTTAGACTTATCTTCATCTGGTTTAAAATAACCTTTTTCTTCCCAGTTTTCATATATTTTTTCTTCAAATTCTTTTGGATTGTATTTTCCTTCTAATTGATGTTTATTTTCCAATTTATTTTGCACCCCTTCTATTTTATATATTTTCTTTTGCTAATAATCAACTTTTCCTTATTTTACATTTTCTATTTAAATTTCATTTAAATAATAATACTATTCTGAAATATAATAACAAGCGAACCTACTATAGACATAATAAAGCCTACTATTTTCAATATTTTTGCTCCTTCATTTCTATCGCCAAAGCTAAACCTTTTTTGTGTGATTTTTCTTGCATCATATATACAAACAACACCTATTGCTAGTAAAATAAAGCCTATTAACACTATTACTATTTTTAATATTTCCATTATTACCATTCCTTTTTAGAATTCAAATATAATTTATACTAGTTTTTAAGTATATTATCTTTTTATTTTATTATTTTAATTAATTTTTTATTTTATCGACTTTCTATTTTAATTAATTTTCTATTTTATCGCCTTTCTATTTTAATTAAAAAATTCTACCGTATATTTACATTCGTATTCTTCTTTTGGCTGAATAAGTATAATATCTCCCTTTTGCCTAAAAACTCCAGAAGCTTTTACAGTATCAGCTGTAGTTTGCCAAGGCTCTATACATATAAAAGGTGCATTTGGTTTAGACCATAATGCTAAATATGGGAACCCTGTATAGTCTAATGTTAATAATTTCTTTCCTGTATCCTTTTTTACTAAACTTACCTTTGTAGATGTTAAGCCTTTCATTATAATAGCATCATCATCAAATGTATGCCTTGTTATTGTTATTCTTCTTTTATCGTCCATAATGTTTTTAGCATATTCAGTTCCGACTAAACCATCTACCAAATATAGAAAGTGTATTTTATTTTCATCTTCCTCAAACTCTATACAATAATTTTCTCTTTGTAACTCATCTAAATCTATTTTAAAAGCAGGGTGACCGCCAATACCAAAAGGCATATCTGTATCACCTTCATTTATAACCTTATATATTGTAGTTAGTTTGTTTTCGTCCATTCTATATGTAACATATAAAGAAAATTCATAAGGAAATTTATCAATTAATTTTTGATTACTTTTTAATACATAAGAATGAAAATTATCCAATTTTGTAATTGGCTCAAATTCCATATCTCTAGCAAAGCCATGTGGTTGCATTTCATAAGTTTTTCCATTTATTATAGTTTGATTCTTTTTAGACTTGCCTACCGTTGGAAATAAGACAGGCCAGTGTCTTTTCCAATACACTCTTCCACTTAAGTCTACACAATCTTCGCCCTGGTGTACTTTTTCTTCGCCGTCTAGCTTAAAGCTTATAAGCTCTGCTCCATATTTTGAAGTTAGCATTTGTGTGTACATAAGCACCTTTCCCTTCTTTAACTTCTAATACTTATTTTCAACTTTTGTTTTTCTAATTTTATTTTTATAGTTATACTATTGTAATTTTGCTTTTATATACCAAATTTTGCTTAAGTGTTATATTTAACTTCGTTTGAAAATTTTAACTTTTTTGCTTCTTATATAATATTGTTTTTTTATGTAAATGTCAAGTATTTTAGAGTATATTCATTAGATTTTTTTACTAAACTATTAGGGACGGGGTTAAATAGTTTAATGGAGATAAAGTACTACAATAAAAAGCAAAACATTAATATATTATTTATTTAGTAACATTTTGTGGGGACCAGCAAATTATAGCTTGTAAAAAATTTATTTTGTAAAACTTGTTTTGCATAAATAAATTTTTTTACAAGCTATTATGTAGCTGGGAGTTACTAAATAAATAATATATTAATGTTTTGCTATAACGTAATAATAATCCATTAAACTATTTAACCCCGTCCCTAATAGTTTAAATCTCGATTCTGCTTGAAAACTTATCATTTATCAAAGCTTTTAATTTAGCATTCTTATCTAGCTCTAATTTAGGGTCTTCATTTTCAATTTTCATCGCCAAACTTTGAACTAATTTCAAATATTTAATATCTTCAAATAAATTTGCAATTTTAAACTCTGGAAGTCCATGTTGTTTCGTTCCAAAAAATTCTCCGTGAGCCCCTTAATTCTAGGTCTTTTTCAGCTATTAAAAATCCATCATTTGTATCTTGCATTATTTTCATTCTTTGTTTAACAACATCAGAATTACTACTGTATTTTAACACACAATATGACTGATATTCTCCCCTTCCTACTCTACCTCTTAATTGGTGAAGAGCGGCTAGTCCAAACCTTTCGGCATTTTCTATTACCATTATGCTCGCATTTGGTACATTTACTCCTACTTCTATTACCGTAGTTGAAATTAAAATATCTATTTCTCCATTTTTAAATTTATTCATTATTTCTTCTTTTTCTTTTGGCCTTAATTTTCCATGCATATATTCTACTCTATATTCTGGAAATATTTTTGTTTTATAATTTTCTGTAAGTTCTACTACAGCTTTGGCGTCAATTTCTTCTGTTTCTTCTACTAATGGGCATACTATATAAACTTGCCTTCCTTCCGTAATTTGCTTTCTTATAAAGTTATTTACCCTTTGCTCCATTGATTTTGTTACTGCATATGTTTCTATTTTCTTTCTGTTTGGTGGAAGTTCATCTATTATTGATATATCCAAATCACCATAAAGTATTAATGCCAATGTTCTTGGTATTGGAGTTGCTGTCATAACTAATACATCTGGATTATCTCCTTTTGATGTAATAACGCCCCTTTGCCTTACACCAAAACGGTGTTGCTCGTCTGTTACAACAAACCCTAAATTTTTAAATATAACATTTTCTTCTAATAGAGCATGTGTACCTATTAATATGTCTATATCTCCATTGCTCAATCTTTCTAATATACCCTCTTTTTTCTTTTTAGTTACGCTTCCTACTAATAATTCACATTTTATACCATATTTACTTAAAACACTTTCAAAGCTTTCTAAATGTTGGCTTGCAAGTATTGCAGTTGGCGCCATTATTGCTACTTGATAGCCACATTTTACAGCCTTATATGCAGTTATTATTGAAACTATAGTTTTTCCGTGAACCAACATCACCTTGAAGAAGCCTGTTCATTGCTTTATTGCTCTCCATGTCATTATCTATTTCTTCTAAAACTTTTAACTGTGCTTTTGTAAGCTTGAATGGTAAATCATTTATTACATCTGACATCTTTACATCTTTGCTAAACTGCACACCATCTTGTTTTGCATATTTATTCTTTAATTGTAAAAGTGCAAGTTGCATAGATAACAATTCTTCAAATACAAGCCTTTTTCTGGCGTTTTCAAACTCTTTAAAATCCTTTGGAAAATGAATTCCATTTATTGCTGTGTTTATGTCTAATAATTTATATTCATTTAGTAAATATTCTGGCATCGTTTCCTCTAATTTAGTCATATTTACAACTTTCAAGCCATTTTCTATAATCTTTCTAATTACATTTTGTGAAAGATTATAAGTACTTGGATAAATTGGTATTATTTTTCCAGTATTTTTAGATTCCTCCGCTTCTTCAAAAATTGGCGAATTCATTTCAAACTTTCCATATTGCTTTGAGACTTTTCCATAAAATTTATATAATCGACCTGGAGTAAATTTAGTTTTTAAATAACTTTGATTAAACCATGTCATTACACATGTACCCGTGTCATCTCTAACTACTAATTTATATATAGCCATATTTTTTCTTATTATATGTTCATTTATTTTAGACACTGCAAAAGCTTGTATCAATGCATCTTCGCCATCTTTAAGCTCTGCAATTTTACACACTTTTCCCCTATCTTCATACCCTCTTGGATAATATGTAATTAAATCTTCTAGTGTATAAATTCCTAATCTATTTAGAAGTACCGCCCTTGTTGGACCTACCCCTTTTATATACTGAACTTCTTTTTTTAAATCTACCATATAATCTCCAACCTTTACTTTCTTTATTCTATCATTTTTTTCTCTGCTATGAAAGTATTTTTGATATATTTTTTATACATCAACTAAAATCATCGGCACACTATGATTTACAAAATTTCAAGAAACTATTTCCTTTTTTTAATATTTAGCATATAATATTTTAATCTAAAATATTATTATGTTTTAGCTGTTTATTAGTAAGCCCGAATAAGATACTTATTGTACCATAGAAAGGAAGGTGCTTAAAATGAAAAATTATAAATTAGCCGTAGTAGGAGCTACGGGAGTTGTTGGAAGAACATTTTTGAAAGTTTTGGAAGAAAAAAAATTGCCAATTTCAAAATATGTTCTTTTTGCGTCTAGCAGGTCTGCTGGAAAGAAAGTAAATTTTATGGGAGAAGAATATATTGTGCAAGAGTTAACAGAGCATTCTTTTGATGAAGGTTTTGATTTTGCAGTATTTTCTGCTGGTGGTGACACTTCTAAAAAATTTTCTCCAATAGCAGCATCTCATGGCTGTATTGTTGTAGATAATAGTAGTGCTTTTCGTATGGATAAAGACGTTCCTTTAGTTGTTCCTGAAGTTAACCCTGAAGAAATAAAAAATAATAAAGGTATTATTGCAAATCCTAATTGTTCTACAATTCAAGCAGTTGTTGCTCTAAAACCTTTAGATGATAAATATAAAATTAAAAGAATTGTATATTCTACATATCAAGCTGTTTCAGGTGCTGGCTCTAAAGGAATAGCAGATTTAGAAAGCGGAATAGAACATTTTTCTTCTAACAAAAATTTAATGGACATTGTTAGTGAAAATAATGATTCTACAGAAAATTTAACTAAATTTCCTCATCCAATTTTTAATAATTGTCTTCCTCATATTGACGTATTTCTTGATAATGGATACACAAAAGAAGAAGAAAAAATGATTAACGAAACAAGAAAAATTTTGAAAAATCCTGATTTAAAAATAACTGCAACAACTGTAAGAGTTCCTGTTTTTAATTCACATAGTGAATCTATAAATGTGGAATTTGAAAAAGATTTTGATTTAGAAGATTTAAAGTCTACATTAAAACAAAGTCCAGGCATTATAGTTCAAGATGATGTAAACAATAATGTTTACCCTCTTTCAAGTTTAGCTAATAATCACGATGAAGTTTTTGTTGGAAGAATTAGGCGTGACTACAGTGTAGATTCAGGCATTAATTTATGGGTTGTTGCTGACAATATAAGAAAAGGCGCAGCAAGTAATGCCATTCAAATTATAGAAAAAATGATTAAACTTTGAGGAGAATGCTATATGAAAAAAATATTATTTAAAGGTTGTGGCACAGCTATTGCTACCCCATTTACAAAAGATGGCATTAACTATGAGGAATATAAGAAATTAGTAGAATTTCAAATTTCCGAAAAAGTTGATGCTATAATTGTTTGTGGTACAACAGGCGAAAGTGCTACTATGACTACAGAAGAAAAGAAAAATTTAATAAAATATACTGTTTCTATCGTAAATTCTAGAATTCCTGTAATTGCAGGAACAGGCTCTAATAATACAAAAACTGCTATAGAAATGTCTAAATACGCTCAAAGCGTTGGTGTAGATGGGTTACTTATAGTAACTCCATATTATAATAAAACTACAAATGAAGGACTAATTGCCCACTATAGCGCAATAGCAAAAGAAGTAGATATTCCAATTATTTTATACAACGTTCCGTCAAGAACAGGTGTAAATATCACTCCAGAAGTATGTTTAGAACTTTCTAAAATTCCAAATATTGTTGCTATAAAAGAAGCTTCTGGAAACATATCTCAAGTGGCAAAAATTGCTAGCCTATGTGGAAATAATTTAAATATATACTCTGGAAATGATGATCAAATAATTCCTATTTTATCACTTGGTGGAATTGGCGTTATTTCAGTTCTATCTAACATAGAACCAAAATACACTCACAACATGGTTTGGGACTTTTTAAATGGAAATATTGAAAAAGCAAAAAAAGCACAACTAAATGCTACAAATTTAATTGAATGTTTATTTTCTGAAGTAAACCCTATACCTATAAAAACTGCACTAAACATCAAAGGCTATGACTTTGGCATTCCACGTTTGCCACTTGTAGAATTAAGCTCAAAAAATAAAGAAAAATTACTAAACTCTATGGAAAACTTCTCAAAAATGTGCTAAAATGAATATGTTAATGAATTTAAATTTTAATATTATACAATTTATCTTAAAATTTAGCATAATTTATATAAGGAGTTATACAAATGAGTGTATTAATACAAGAGAAAAGTGAGCAAGAGTTATCGCATATTTTAAATGATGCTGACTTTTGTAACATAGTTCAAGATATTATAAATAACGAAACTGTTCAAGAAATGAAAAAATACAGGCAACACTACAACACAAGTACATACGACCACTGTTTAGAGGTTGCCTACATAAGTTATAAAATTTGTAAAAAATTAAAATTAGATTATAAATCAATGGCTCGTGCAGCAATGCTTCATGATTTATTTTTGTACGACTGGCGCAAGAGCCAACGTGATGTTGAAATAGAAGGACTTCACGCATTTGTTCATCCTAAAATCGCATTAAAAAATGCTTCACAAATATTTGATTTAAATGATAAAGAAAAAGATATTATAGCAAAACACATGTGGCCAGTTACTCTATTACATTTTCCTAGATACAGAGAATCTTTTGTAATAGTTATAGTAGATAAATATTGTGCATTGCATGAGTCCTTTTTACATTATAAAAATTCAATATTCAACCACTAAACTATTAGGGACGGGGTTAAATAGTTTAATGAAAATATATTTAAAATATTAGCAAAACATTTATATATTATTTATTTAATAACATTTTGTGGGGACCAACAAATTATAGCTTGTAAAAATTTTATTTAAAATAAAATTTTTTTACAAGCTATTATGCAGCCTAAGAGTTATTAAATAAATAATATATAAATGTTTTGTAATAGAATAATTAATTCATTAAACTATTTAACCCCGTCCCTAATAGTTTAGCTATAATAGTTTAGAATATGTTTTTTACTTTTATTTCTGATTTTTCCTTTATATTTCCAAGTGTATAAAGACATTTTTCCAATTCTGGAACACCTTCTTTATATTCATTTACTAAAATATTCGCTTTTAGAGCATTAAGCTCAGTATCTATTTTTTCTAATTCTGCATGTTCAATATAATATGCCATCTTCTCTTCCCTTTCTTCCCATACATCTAACATTTCCTCCATTTTTTCTTGCACTTGTTCTTCACTACTTTCATTAATCAAATCTTCTTTCAATGCTAATAAATTGTCTTCCATATATGCAACAGCTTCATTTGTAAAATTTTGAGTAATTATATCTAAAATAACTATAAGCACAATTACTACTATACTAATTACTATTTCTTTATACATAACTTCCTCCTAAATCTATTCGATTCCATAATAAATACCTAAACACTTAAATTTTAGTTTTAATTCTAACTTGAAATTAAAAACTTTATTTCTTTTTTTGTTTTTCTTGACAAAAGAAATTACCTTTTCCATCTATTGTAACAACTAAAGCATCTTCTGGTTTAATATTAAACTTTTCAACTTGTTTAACAAGCCAGTTGTAATCTTTCCCTAGTTTTTCTAAATTCTTTTTCATAATTTTACCATCGACTACTAAATCGTAGGAAATTCCTTCATATTCTGGCATAATGTTAAAATCTTCTGGAATTGTAGTTCTTTTATCTGGTTTTTGAATAACCGTAATTTGTCCGCTTGTTTCTAATATTGCATACTCTACATCTCCTATATTATTAACATTATTTCCTCTTAATCTTTCTTCTAATTCATCAACTGTAAATCTTTCTTTTTTCATTTTTTGCTCATCAATTTTTCCTCTATATATTAAAATAGATGGTTTTCCACACACTAGCTCTCTTACTTTTACATTTTTCAAGTTTAATAATGATATAAGCAAATGCATAACTAGCAAGCCAAGTATTGGTATTATTCCATTTGATATTGGTATTCCTGGCTCTGCCATCGGAATTGTTGCTAAATCTGCTATCATTATTGATATTGCAAGTTCAAAAGGTTGAAGTTGACCAATTTCTCTTTTCCCCATAAGTCTCATAACTACTAAAACAAGTATGTATAAAATTATTGTCCTTAAAAAAGTTAATATCATTTAAAAATACAGTCCTTTCTAAATTTTATATTTGTAAGTCTTAATATCATTTTACGTTTTTATAAATTGTGCTTTTTAATTGTATTTTTCACAATTTTATTTAAAAATATTCTCTTTTTGAATAAATCATTTTTTTCTGTAAATAATACAATTATAAAACCATGTAAATTGGCAATATATTTGCAAATTTTTATAAGGAGGTTTTAAATTATGGCTGAAGAAAATCAAACTAAAACTCAATCAAAAAGTGGTGCTAGCATGATTTGGCAGGTAATAGGAAGATTAGTTACAGCAGCTATAGTTCTTGCAATTACAGCATTTTTTACACCAGGTTTTCAAATAAATAATATTTGGACACTTGCCATTGCTGCAATAGTTCTTACTATAATAGATTATTTAATAGTAAAATTTACAGGACTTCACGCTACTCCTTTTGGTAAAGGATTTGTAGGTTTTGTACTTTCTGCTATAGTTTTATATGTAACACAATATTTTGTTGCCGGATATACAATTTCTTGGATGGCAGCAATAATTGGTGCATTAATTTATGGTGTTGTAGACTACTTTTTACCTGGGGAACAACAAATGTAATTTCTTTTATTACTAATACCATTAAAAACAAAGACCTTAATTATCAGCTGATAACTAAAGTCTTTGTTTTTATAATTATACTATTCCTTTAAAATTGCTTTTTAATAGTATTTGCTATTTAAATTATAAAATAATGCAGATAAGTCCACCACTACCCTCATTAACAATTCTTTCCAAAGTTTCTTGAAGTTTAGCTTGTGCATCTTCAGGCATTCTGCACAACTTATTCTGTAATCCCTCATTTACAAGTTCATGTAAACTTTTTCCAAATATATTAGACTCCCAAATTTTCTTTGGATCAGATTCAAATTCAGAAAGAAGATAATTTACTAATTCTTCAGACTGCTTTTCACTTCCAACAATAGGAGAAACTTCGGTTTCTATATCAGCTCTTATCATATGAATTGATGGAGCCTTTGCTTTTAATTTTACGCCAAATCTTGAGCCTTGTTTCACCATTTCAGGCTCATCTAATATAAGTTCATCCATAGAAGGAGTCACAATGCCATATCCTTTTGCCTTAACTTCTTCTAATGCATACGCAATTTTATCATATTCCTTTTTAGTTTTTGCCAAAGTACTTATTGTAGAGAATAAATCTCCTTCATTAGCAATTTCAACATTAGAAATTTCTGTAAGAACTTTATAAAATAAGTCATCTCTTAATTCAATAGAAACATTTACATTTCCATTGCCTAAAAGGATTTCATTAACATACGTTCTTGTAATAAATTCTGTTTTTTGAATTTTTGAAACGCCATTATCTACCTGCTTTAAAAGTTTAACATCTTTAAAAGCATCTTTTATTTCAGAGTACAACTCCTTCTTTAGCCAATGTTCATAATCTAAACCGTCCACCCAACGAGGAAAATTAATGTTAATTCTCTCAATAGGAAATTGATATAAAATTTTATTAAAAATAGAATTAATATCATCTAAATCTAAAGTAGAACAGTCCATAGGCATAACTGGAACGCAATATTTTTCCTCTAAATTTCTAGCCAAATTTAGAGTATAGTCAGATTGAACATCTGCAGAATTAAGAACAATTACAAAAGGCTTATTAAGGCTTTTCAATTCATTTACAACTCTAGCCTCTGCATCCACATAATCTTCTCTAGGAATATCAGTAATACTGCCATCTGTAGTTACCAAAATACCAATAGTAGAATGTTCTTCAATAACTTTTTTTGTGCCCATTTCAGCTGCTTGCTCAAAAGGAATTTCATTATCACTCCATGGTGTTTTAACCATTCTAGGCATATCATCTTCTAAATATCCAATAGCATTATTTACCAAATACCCCACACAGTCTACCATACGAGTTTTTAACTTGATATTTTCTCCCAAAGTAATTTCTACAGCTTCATTTGGAATAAATTTAGGTTCAGTAGTCATTATTGTTCTACCAGAAGCACTTTGTGGCAGTTCATCTAATGCTCTTTCTCTTTTGTACTCATTATCAATATTTGGAATTACAAGCAAATCCATAAATCTTTTTATAAATGTAGATTTACCAGTTCTAACAGGACCTACAACACCAACATAGATATCTCCATCAGTACGTTTTGCTATATCTTGATATACTAATAAATTCTCCTCCATGTAAATATATACCTCCTTAAAATGTTTATGATGTTTGTACTAATAAACTTTTATTAATGTATATTATGGATTTTCAAACTTATGACAAAATTTTGAAAAAAGGACAATTGAAGGCTGTCCCAAACTGCGACACTTGGGCCAGTTAGGGACAGTCCCCAACTGAAACATTTGGGACAATTGGGGACTGTCCCCAATTGTACACGAAAGTTGAACAAAAAATTTTTATATGATACAATAGGTGCAACATTTGAATAAAATATATAAATATGTTTTGAAAGGAATGATTAAAATGGAACAAGATGTAATGGCTATAGTAATGGCTGCTGGTAAAGGAACAAGAATGAAATCAAAGAAGTCTAAATTAGTACAAAAAATATATGGTAAAGAAGTTGTAAAAAGAGCCGTAGAGAATGCTGAAAAAGCTGGCGTAAAAGATATTGTGGCAGTTGTTGGTTATAAAAAAGAAGAAGTAATGGAAGTTTTAGGTGAAAATATAAAATATGCTTTTCAAGAGGAAATGCTAGGAACAGGGCATGCAGTAATGCAGGCTACTAAATATTTAGAAGGTAAAAAAGGTAAAGTTTTAGTTTTAAATGGAGATGTACCTATATTAAGACCTGAAACTTTAAATACTTTATTAAATAAAAGTATTGAAAACAAAGAGTCAGCAACTTTATTAACTGCTATTTATGATAACCCAACAGGTTATGGACGTATTGTAAGAGATGTGGGTGGAAATATTGAAGCAATTGTTGAAGAAAAAGATACTACAGAAAGTCAAAAGGCAATTAAAGAAATAAATGCCGGTATTTATTGTTTTGATATTGTGGAATTACTTAGTGCTTTAAAGGAAATAAAACCAAACAATTCTCAAGGTGAGTATTATTTAACTGATGTAATTAAAATAATGAATGATAAAGGTTTAAAAACAGGTGCAGTAATAGTTGAAGATAATACCGAAATTTTGGGTGTAAATGATAGAATTCAATTGGAAATGTTAACAAAAGTTCTTCAAATAAGAATAAATACAGAACATATGAGAAACGGAGTTACTATAGAAGATATAAATAATACATATATTTATGATGATGTAGAAATAGGAATGGATACAATCATACATCCAAATACTACTATAAAATCAGGAGTTGTTATTGGAGAAGATTGCGAAATTGGACCAAATTCATATATAAGAGAAGGTTGTAAATTAGCAAACAAAGTAAAAATTGGAAGTTTTGTAGAAATTAAAAAAGCAATTATAGGCGAAGGCAGTAAAGTACCTCATTTATCATATATGGGAGACTGTGAAATTGGTTCTCATTGTAATATAGGCTGTGGAACTATTACATGTAATTATGATGGATTCCACAAGAGCAAAACTATTATAGGAGATAAATCTTTTATAGGCTCTAATACAAATTTAGTAGCACCTGTTACACTTGGAGATAATAGTTTTGTTGCAGCTGGCTCTACTATTACAGAAGATGTTCCTGCAGATAGTTTAGCTATTGCAAGGCAAAGACAAACAAATAAAGAAGGCTGGAATAAAAATAAGTAAAAAATTGCTATGTAAGTATAAGTAAAAAATCGTTATTTAAGTATTGAAAATGCTAATTATTTACTTTTAAAGTAAAAAAATACTCCCTTAAAGTAGATACACTAATAAAAATGGTATATACTTTAAGGGAGTATTTTATATGTATATTTCCCCTATTTTCTTAATCTTTTGGTACTATTTTAATTTTTTTCCTGTTCTTTTGCTGTTCTTAATTATAGTAATTACAGCTAATATTGTTAAAGTGAAAAATATTATAAATATAGTTAACAAACCAACATCTATAAATGTTATTTCACTACTTTTTTGAGTACTCTCTACTGTTTCAGTTATAACAGTTTGTTCATT
Organism: uncultured Clostridia bacterium; assembly: GCA_947626235.1. GTDB lineage: Bacteria > Bacillota > Clostridia > TANB77 > CAG-508 > UMGS1663. Next base: position 30,828 of record CANQRI010000007.1, read on the forward strand.
ATTAAAAATATTATTTCCACTATTTAGAGTATTTTCGTTGCTTAAAATATTTTCGCTATTTACAGTATTTTCATGGTTTTCAGTAACTTTATTATCTGCAATACTTTCGCTATCTGCAATAATTTCGCTATTTGTAACTGTTTCATTACTTGTGGCATTTTCACTTTCTAATGTATTTTCTTTCTTTTTTCTTACTTTTCTTAATACAAAAGCTCCTATTGCAATTATACTAATGCACAAGTTTGTTATTAATAGTTTTATTGTATTTAAAGACTTATAATATTTCCACTGCACTGTTCCTATTGGCATATTTCTAAGTTTAGCAATTTGCCTAAATGATAAGCCAGCTATAATTTTTAACGAAACTATTTCCTTTTCTTTCTCATCTAATTTTGACATTATTCTATTATATGAGTCTTTACTAATAATATCATCTATTCCACCCTCTTCAGCTATATAATAGATATTATCTATGTTAGTGTCGTTTCTCAACTTTTTCAAATAATTTATAGATTCATTTTTAGTAACAGTGTATAGCCAACTTGCTTCTCCTTGTGTAGGTAATTGTTTTTTTGGTAAACTGTATATTTTAGTAAATATAGCTTGTGCTACATCTTCACTATTTTCCTTATTTTTCAATATAGAAAGTGAAATGCTATATATTAAATTATAATATTTAGTATATAACTCATTAAATTTAAGTTCATCATTATTTTTTATTCCTTCAAATATTACATGTAATTCTTCTTTATTTATCTTCAATTTATTCTCCTATACAAATTCTTTTACATTTAATTCTTCGGTATAATCAAATCTAAAATGACCAGATATGTTCACTACCATGCTATATAGTTCTAAAATGTCTTCTTCTCTATTTGGTTGACTTCCGTTGTGTATAAGATATGGCACTCCTCTTTCATTTCTTTTATCTGAAATTATTCCTATGTGTTCCTTTTCAAAAGTAACTATATCGCCCGGTTGCCACTCTTCTATTTTAGTTAAATCTGTAGTTAAATTTTTAGCATGCCTACTAAAGAAAACTCTTAAATTGTCAACTCTTCTAAAGTCTATATTAGGG
>CANQRI010000008.1 GCA_947626235.1 uncultured Clostridia bacterium
TGCTTCTAAGCATAATATATCTTCAATATTTAATGCAGAAACCTTTATAATCGGTTTATTGTCTGGATTATTTGGAATTGGAATTGCCTATATCTTAATTCCTATTATCAATTCTGTTTTACATCATTTTACAGGTAATATTCCTTTAAATGTAACATTGTATTTTAATAATGCTTTAATATTAGTGATTTTAAGTGTTATTCTTACATTAATTGGAGGTTTAATACCTGCAAGAGCCGCTTCTAAAAAGGATCCAGTTATAGCGTTAAGAACAGAATAATTTATATTTTGAATGTGCTAATTGACTTATAAATAGAGAAGAGAAAGGAACGAATTTATGAAAAAGAATGTTTTAGTCCTTGAAGGTGGAGCAATGAGAAGTTTATATACTTCTGGAATATTAGATGTATTAATGGAAAACAATATAGAATTTGATTGCGTTGTTGGCGTATCTGCCGGTGCTCTAACAGGCTGTAACTATATATCTGGTCAAAAGGGAAGAACAGCAAATATTAATATTAATTATTGTAAAGATTCAAGATACATTGGAATAAAAGCCTTTAAAAATAATAAAGGTTTAATAGGCTTTGACTACTTATTTGATACAATATCAAAAGAAAAAATTCCATTTGATTGGGAAAAATTTAATAATTCAGATAAAAGGTTTGTTATTGGAGCTACAAATTGCAAAACAGGAAAAACTGAATTTTTTGAAAAGGGTGAAGAAAAACTAGAAACATTATTACAAGCTTCATCTAGCATGCCAATAGTAAGTAATATTGTAAATATAAAAGGACAGCCATATTTAGATGGTGCAGTAGATTGCAATATACCTATTGAATGGGCAATAAATGAAAATTACGAAAAGATAGTTGTGGTTTTAACTAGAAGTAGCGATTATAGAAAAAAAGAGATGTCTAAAAGTGCTAAAAAATTATATGATAAAAAATTTAGCGAGTATCCTAAACTTTTAGATAGTATATATAATAGGCCTCAAAAGTATAATGAACTATACAAGCAAATAGAAAAAATGAAAAATGAGAATAAAATCTTTGTGTTTCAGCCACAAAAAGCTGTAAAAGTTTCAAGGTTAGAACGTAACAAAGAAAAACTTAAAGAATTGTATACTCAAGGAATAGATGAGGCAGAGGAAAGAATTGAAGAATTGAAAAGATATTTAAATAGTTAAAAAACTTAAAGTGCACTCTAGAAGTTTGACCTTTTAGAGTGCACTTCTATAGGAATTTCCAATAAAAGTTTTGATGCTAAAATGAATAAAGAAAGGAATTCATATATGCAAAAAATATTAATAGTAGAAGATGACGAAAAATTACGAGAAGAATTAGAAATATTTCTATGTAACAATGGATATAAAGCAGAAAGCCTAAAAGAATTTAACAATACAATTAAAGACATATTAAACATAAAGCCAGATTTAATATTATTAGATATAAATTTACCAGGGGCAGATGGACAATATATTTGTAAAGAGATAAGGAAAGAGTCTAATATGCCAATAATAATAGTAACAAGTAGAGATACAGAAATAGATGAATTAATAAGTATTAATTATGGTGCAGACCATTATATTACAAAACCATTTAACCTACAAATTCTTTTAGCAAAAATAGCTTCTTTATTAAGAAGAAGTAATATGCAAAATGTACCAGATAAAATAGATGCTAAAGATTTTATTATAAATTTATCAAATAATACAATAATTAAAGATAATAAAGAAATTGAGCTAACTAAAAACGAGCTAAAAATATTAAAATATTTAACACAAAATAGATATAAAATTGTTTCTAGAAATGAAATTATGGAATTCCTTTGGGATAGTGAAAATTTTATAGATGATAATACATTAACAGTAAATATAACAAGATTAAGAAATAAATTAGAAGAACTTAATTTAAAAGAATTGTTAGAAACTAAAAGAGGACAAGGATATATATTAAAGTAGGAGGAAGATATGACAAAAATTAGTTTCTTGAAAGATAAATTAATACAAATAATTTTAATTTTATTTTCAATAGTTACAATAGAAATATTTTTATTAGCTTACCACGTTGATATGTTTATAAAAATATATATTCCTGTATCTATATTAGGTTTATATACTATTTCTATTATAATTGAATATTTAAACAAAAAGCGTTTTTATGAACAGACCTTAAATATGTTAAATGAATTAGATGAGAAGTATTTAATTGCAGAAGTTATAAAAAATGCCAACTTTACAGAAGGTAAAATTTTAAAAGAAATTTTAGAACAAGCAAATAAGTCTATGCTGGAAAATGTAAATAAGTACAAGCATTTGCAAGAAGATTATAAGGAATATATTGAAATGTGGATTCATGAAATAAAAATACCGATAGCTACAAGTAAAGTAATTATTGAAAACAATAAAAATGAGGCTACAAAAAGTATTAATGAGGAATTAGAAAAAATAGAAAATTATATAGAACAAGCCTTATACTATGCAAGAAGTAATACAGTAGATAAAGATTATTACATAAAGAAATGTAATTTACAGAAACTTGTTAATGAATGTATTAAAAAGAATAAAACTGTTTTAATTAGTAAGAAAATATCAGTAGATACACATAATCTAAATTCAATGGTAAATACTGATAGTAAATGGATTGCATTTATATTAAATCAAATTATACAAAATAGTATAAAATATTCAAAGGAACAATCAAAAATTGAAATATTTTCTAAACCAGGTAAAGAAAATACAGTTTTATACATAAAAGATAATGGAATTGGCATAAGTAGAGCTGAAGTCACAAGAGTGTTTGATAAAGGATTTACTGGAACAAATGGCAGATTATCAAGTAAAAAATCTACTGGAATGGGGCTATATTTATGTAAAAAATTATGCGATAAGCTAGGAATGGCAATTGAACTAGATTCTATCCAAAATGAAGGTACAGAAGTTAGACTTATATTTCCAAATAGTAGTTATATAGATATGAGATAAGAATCTTGTAAAAATAAAACCTTACAAAAATGTAAGGTTTTTGTAAGCTAAATCGATGGATATAATTTTGAAAAGCTATTATAATTTTAGTTAAGTTAAAAGTAGGAAAGGAATGAAATTACATATGGAAAAAATTTTAGAAGTACAGAATATTGAAAAATATTATGGAAATAAGTCGAACTTAACTAAAGCTATAGATAATATTAGCTTTAATGTAAACAAGGCAGAGTTTGTTGGTATTATGGGAGCATCAGGTTCTGGAAAAACAACTTTACTTAATTGTATATCTACAATAGATAGGGTAACAGCAGGTCATATAATTGTAGGACGGTGAAGATATTACTAAACTAAAAGGAAATAATCTAAATAAATTTAGAAGGGAAGAGTTAGGTTTTATTTTTCAGGACTTTAATTTATTAGACACTCTTACTTGCTATGAAAATATTGCTTTAGCGTTAACTATTCAAAAAATTAATGCAAAGGAAATTGAAAAAAGAGTAAATGAAATTTCTAAAAAATTAGAAATAATAGATGTATTAAATAAATATCCATATCAAGTATCAGGTGGGCAAAAACAAAGAGTAGCATCAGCAAGAGCAATTATTACAAACCCAAAACTTGTGCTTGCAGATGAGCCAACTGGAAGTTTAGATTCAAAATCAGCAAGACAATTATTAGAGAACTTTGAATACCTTAATCAAAAATTACAAGCTACAATTTTAATGGTAACTCATGACGCATTTACCGCTTCTTATGCTAACAGAATATTATTCATTAAGGATGGAAAAATTTTTAATGAATTGATTAAAGGAAACGATACAAGAAAACTATTTTTCGAGAAAATAATTGAAGTTCAAACACTTCTTGGAGGTGATTTGAACGATGTTATTTAAATTAGCAGTTAAAAATATGAAAAAAAGTATAAAAGATTATAGCATATACTTTTTAACACTAGTTTTGGGCGTAGCAATCTTTTATATGTTCAATTCATTAGATAGTCAACAAGCAATGCTTCAAATTTCTCGGTTCAACAGAAGCTTTAATAAAATTGATGATTAGCATATTAGGATTCGTTTCTGTATTTGTAGCAGTTATATTAGGTCTATTAATAGTATATGCTAACAATTTCTTAATTAATAGGAGAAAAAAAGAGTTTGGAATATACATGACTCTTGGAATGGGGAAGAGGCAAATATCCAAAATTATATTAATAGAAACTATATTTGTAGGAATAATCTCTTTATTTATAGGAATTGTTGTAGGTGTGTTTGCATCACAATTTATGTCAATACTTGTTGCAAAATTATTTAAAGCAGATATGAGCGAATTCCATTTTATATTTTCAAAAGACGCTTGTATTAAAACTTGTATATATTTTGCAGTAATGTATTTATTAGTTATGATATTTAATACATATACAATTTCAAAATATAAATTAATTAACCTATTAAATGCTTCAAAGAAAAATGAAAAAGTTAAAATAAAGAATCCATTTTTAGCAATTTTAGTATTTATTTTAGGTAGTACAATTCTTGGATACGCTTACTGGAAAGTAACAGGAGATGTATATTCAATAAATACTGCAGAAAAAATATTGCCTCCAATTCTTATGGGAATTATTCGGTACAGTTGCGATATTTTGGTCTTTATCAGGATTTATTTTAACGGTAGTACAAATGATAAAATCTGTTTACTTAAAAGATACTAATATGTTTGTTTTAAGGCAAATAAATAATAAAATAAATACTACGGTAGTAAGTATGAGTGTAATATGTTTAATGTTATTTATGACTATTAGTATTTTATCATCTAGTTTAGCATTGAGAAATACAATGCAAAGGGAACTAATCGAAATGACACCTGTTGATTTGAATTTATACAAAATTGCTAATTTAACGGAAACCTATATTAAATATGGAAGAGAAGTAAAAGCAAATAAAGCACAAATAGAAGATTCGAAACATTCTATTAAGGAAACTTTAATAAATAATGGACTTGATATGAATTTATTAAAAGATATAGAAGAAATAGAGATATATGCTACAGATGACTTAACTTGGAAAACTTTTTTTGGAGATAATTTTAATGAGATTAAAGCAAAATTTCCAGGACTTGCCTATGATACAGTTGAGGAAATAGTAAAAGTATCTGATTATAACAGAATTGCTAAATTATACGGAATAAAAGAATATAGTTTAAGTGAAGATGAATATATTGTTCTTTGTGACTTTGATAATATGACAGAATTAAGAAATCAAGTTTTAGCAAAAGGAAACTATACTTTAAAAATTGCAGGAAAAGAATATAAGCCAAAATATAATGAATGTCAAGAAGGATTTATAACGATGTCAACAAGTCACACAAACACAGGAATTATTTTAGTTCCAGATAACTGCCCTTTAACAGAAGAGATGAAAGAAAAGTACTTACTATCAGCAAATTATAATGCAGAAACAGATGAGAAAAAAGAAGAAATTGAAGAAATTTTTTCAGGTAATGAAAATTCTTCAATTTTAATAAAATCATTAAACGACAATGGAATAGGAATAGATGGATATACAAAAATTAGCTTAGTAGAAGCAAGTGTTGGTTTAGCTACAATAGTAACATTTATAGCAATTTACTTGGGAATTATATTTTTAATTGCAAGTTCAGCCATTTTAGCTTTAAAACAATTAACAGAAGCAAGCGATAACAAACAAAGATATACTATTTTAAGAAAAATAGGCTGTGACGAAAAAATGATAAATAAAGCATTGTTTAGGCAAATTGGAATATTTTTCGGTATGCCACTTATTTTAGCAGTTATTCATTCTATTTTTGGCATACAATTTGCATTAGAACTGATGTCTGGACTTGCCAAGAAAGGTGAATTAATTCCATCTGTTATAGCAACAATTATTATTATCGGTGTTATTTATGGTTCATATTTTATTGCTACATATTTAGGAAGTAAAAATATTATTAAAGATGAAGAATAAATATAAAGGTAAGTGATATTTACAATCACTTACTTTTTTGTTATACTTTCGTTATATTAATAATAATTTGTAGAAATTGGGGGAAAATAGTCGTGAAAAAATACGTAGATTTTTTAATTAAAGGCTTTTATGCCGGTATTTTAATTAGTATAGGAGGTATTGCTTATTTAGCCATTGAAAATAAAATAGTTGGCTCATTTATTTTTTCTTTCGGGTTACTTACAATATGTATATATTCATTTAATCTATTTACTGGTAAAGTAGGCTATGTACTAGTTAATAAATTTAATTATGTGATAGAATTGTTAATATCTTTAGTGGGAAATTTTTTAGGAACATTTGCTGTTGGAACTTTAATGCGTTTAACAAGATTTACAAATTATATTGATACCGCTACAAATATAGTAAATACTAAATTAAATGATAATATTTTAAGTATTTTTATTTTATCAATTTTGTGTGGAATGATTATGTATATAGCTGTAAATAATTATAAAAAGGAAACTGATGTTGTAGGAAAATACATTGCTATATTTATGGGTGTTATGGCTTTTATATTATGTGGCTTTGAACACTGCGTTGCTAATATGTTTTATTTTAGTATAGCTGGTATTTTTTCTTTGAAAGTTTTTTGTTATTTACTTGTTATGATATTAGGCAATAGTATTGGTTCTATAATAATTGCGTTGTATTATAATAAGTATAAAGTAAATTCCAATGTTTAAATAATTTAGTAGTTTTTGATAGTATTTATGGAGATTATAAATAAGGTTAATATACATTAGGAGGAATATATATATGGAAATAGAAAGAAAATTTTTATTAGAAAATAAATCCATTATAGATGAAATTAAAACAAAATATAATAAAAAGAAAATTATACAGGATTATTTATATGTTGACGATTATACTGTAATAAGGAAAAGAAAATTAATTGACTCAGTTGGTGAAAAATATATCTATACTGTAAAAACTATGAAAACAGGAATTTCTGTAAATGAATTCGAAAAAGAGATAACAAAAAAAGAATATATATCATTAAAAATAAATCCAGATTATAACACAATAATAAAAGATCGATACATAGTTCCATATTTAGATAATCTTAAGATAGAGATTGATGTATTTCATGGAATTTATGAAGGAATTAATTTTGCTGAAATTGAATTTATGGATGAAGAACAAGCTTATAAAATTAAATTACCAGAATGGTTAGGAAAAGATATTACTAATATAATTAGTAATAGTCAAATGGCTATAAATGATATTAAGTGGAAATTAACATGACATATATTTTGATAAAACATTAATATAGAGTAAAAAGTAAATTGGCTTACATAATATAAAACATATAAAGTTTTGCATTATAAATCATTTGTTGTTATAATGAACAAAATTTAACAAGGAGATAGATTTAGAAAATGAAAGATACTATTGTATATTTAATTAGACATGCTGAAACAGTTAACGAAAACGGAATTAGAAATACAGATGAGGATTCGCAAATTATTAATGAAAAAGAAATCTTATCTGTAAAAGGTGAAGAACAATCAAAAAAATTAAGTGAAAACACTGAATTGAGTGATATTGATGTTATTTGGTCAAGTAGTTACACAAGAGCAAAAGCAACTGCAAAATATATTGCTAATATTAATAATCTACCCATTAATTTAGATAGCAATTTAAGTGAAAGAAAACTAGGAAATTTAAATGAATTAGGACAGTTTATGAAAGGTAAAAAAACAAGAGATCCGTCTCAAGAACAATTATTGAATCAAAAATTTAAAACTTCTAATGGAGAAAGTGCAGAAGACACAAATAAAAGAATGAATATTTTTTTTAATAAAATATTAAAAGAATATGAAGGAAAAAAGATTGTTGTTGTAAGTCATCGGTGGAGCAATAAAATTCTTCTTATTAAATTGGTGTAAAGTAAATAAAGATGTTAAATTAGTATATGATGATAGGATTCTTGATATTACATCACCATGTTTATTAAAAATGACTTTTAGAAAATCCGAATTAATAAATATAGAACAAATAAAACAGTAAAACATATATAGTTATAAGCAAATAAAAGATACTTATCTATTAAGGAATAGAAAATAAATAATTTGTAAAAAGAAAAAAATTGCAAAAAATTTTCAAAAACCTTTTGCAAAAAAAATTATTTAATGGTAAAATATATAAGTCGACACAGCGTAACTGCGTATAAGATTGACTCTTATATGCAGTATTTTTTTGGGGTCAAAAGAAGAAAATAAAGGAGGAATTAAAGAATTATGAACGAAGAAAACAAGTTTTTAGGAAAGGAAAAAATTTCAAAATTATTATTAAAATTTTCTATTCCATGTATTTTATCACTTTTAATTAGTTCACTATATAATATTGTCGACCAAATATTTATTGGTAATAGTGAAATAGGATATTTAGGAAATGCAGCTACAACAATAGTATTTCCTATTACAATTATTTCTGTTGCTTTTGCGTGGTGTTTAGGAGATGGAAGTGCCGCCTTTTTATCTCTTTGTCAAGGTAGAAAAAACACAAAAGATGCTGATAAAGCAATCGGGAATAGTATATTAGTTTCATTTGTAATAAGTATAATCTTTGTTATATTAGGTTTTATTTTTATGGATAACTTACTATATCTTTTTGGTGCTTCAGATGCCTCAATAGGGTTAGCAAGAGATTATTTTACAATTATTCTATCAGCAATACCTATTTATATGCTTGCAAATACTGTAAATAGTATTATTCGTGCTGACGGTTCACCTACATACTCTATGCTTTCAACTTTAATAGGAGCAGTTTTAAATATAATTTTAGATCCAATTTTTATATTTGTATTTAATATGGGAATAAAGGGAGCAGCATGGGCAACAATTATAGGGCAAATTGTGTCATTTATTGTATCATTTATATATTTCTTTAAAAGCAAGACATTTAAGTTATCTTTAGATAGTTTTAAAATGAATTTTTCAATTTTTGGAAATATAGTAAAGTTAGGTGTGTCGACTTTTATAACACAAATGTCAATTGTTGTAATTTCGCTTGTTTGTAACATTATGCTGGCTAAATATGGTGCTATGTCTAAATATGGAAGTGATATTCCAATAGCAGTAATTGGAATTTGTATGAAGGTATTTACTATTGTAATTAATATTGTAGTTGGAATTATTTTAGGAGCCCAACCAATATTAGGCTATAATTTTGGCGCTAAAAATTATGATAGGGTAAAGAAGACATTCAAAATAGTAATTATTTCAACTATTATAATAGGAGTTATAGCAACAATTATTTTTGAAGTATGCCCTGAATTAGTAATAAAATTATTTGGAACAGAAGATAATTTATATATGGAATTTGCTGTAAAAACATTTAGAATATTCTTAATGTTTGTAACATTTACATGTTGTATAAAGGTAATTTCAATATTCTTCCAGGCAGTAGGAGAGCCAATTAAAGCTACTATTGTGTCACTTGCAAGAGACATTATTTTATTTGTACCACTTGTAATAATACTTCCAATATATTTTGGTGTTGAAGGACCACTTTATGCCGCTCCTTCAGCAGACCTTTTTGCAATCATAATTTCAACAATTTTAGTAGTAAAATTCTTTAAAGGAATATCAAAAGAAGAAAACAAAGAAAATATAGATACTACAGTTCAAAAGTCAAAAGAAGGAGTAATAATTACAATTTCAAGAGATCATGGAAGCCAAGGCAAATATATTGGTAAATTAGTTGCACAAAAATTGGGAATACCATATTATTATAAAGAAATGACTGCAATAGCTGCTATGGAGAGTGGATTAGATAGAGAATTCGTTTCAAAAATAAATCAAAGCAATAATATAATGCACGATTTATATTTAACTTCATCTCCAGTTCAATATGCTATTGATGCTCAAAATAAAGCCATTCGCAAGATAGCAGAGCAAGGTGCATGTGTACTAGTTGGAAGGGCAGCAGACCATGTATTACAAGATTATAAAAACTTAATAAAAATTTTCATTTATGCTCCAAAAGATTATAGAGTAAAAAATGTTATGGAGATGTATAATGACGATGAAAAAGATGCTATAAAAAATATTGAAAAGTCAGATAAGAATAGAGCAAGCTATTATAAAATAATCTCAGGAAAAACATGGGGAGATATTAATAATTATAATTTATGTATTGATTCATCAATAGGAAAAGAAGAAACAGCTAATATTATATGTGAATACATACATAAGGCAATTTAATGTATATGAGCAAGTATATTTACAAATACTTGCTCTTTTGCTATATTTAATAAAAAGATTCAAAAAATTGAAACTTTTTGTTAAGTTATTTGTCTATAATAGTGAAAGCAGGTCGAAAAATGGAGAAAGATTTAGATAAAAAATTATATAATGATTATTTAAATGGTCAAAAAGATGCCTTTGAGTTTTTATATAACAAATACAAAAAAAGAATAGAATATTTTATTTTCAATATTGTAAGGAATTATGAAGAAGCGGAAGATATCGCTCAAGATGTATTTATATATGTTATGCAAAACAAAATGAAAGAAAATGTGTCTTTTAAATATTATATTTATATGGTAGCCAAAAGTAGAGCTATAAATCATATAAAAACAGAAAAAAGAAGAACAGAAATAACAGAAAAATATTTACATGATTTTGACAACAATATTGAAAAAGATATATTGCAATTTATAACTGAAGAAGAAACAAAAACGGAAGTTGCTGAAGCAATAAATTTATTAGATGAAAAATACAAAAATGCAATATTTTTAGTAAAAATCGAAGGTCTATCTTATGAAGAAACTTCAAAGATATTGGGTCAAACTCTCCAAAATACAAAAAACTTAATTCATAGAGGTAAAAAAGAATTAAGAAAAATCCTACTAGAGAAAGGATATAAAGAAATGAATAAAGTAGTAAAAGTATTTATAATCATTATCACTATAACAGTTTTATTATCAGGAATAGTTTATGCTACAACGGTTATTTACAATAATTATATAAAAAATAACACTAATCACAAAATAAATATTAATCCATCATACCAAAGTACATTAGATGAACATACAATAAATAATTTATGGGTAGGAACTTTAGATTTAGCTTGGAAAGAGCTTGAATCTACACTTGGTAAAAGTAAAATTGAACTTGAAGAAGGAAATTTACCTATTGTGGACGAACTAAACAAAAGTGAATTTTCAAAGGAAAATTTAAATTCAAATGATTATAGCATTGATATACAAAAACATGAAATGGGAGGGTATACTATTAATGCAGAACTAAAAAAACATTTGAATTTTTTAGAAGCGTTTGACGATTTTAGTGATTATACAAGAAATATTACTTTTGGAAATGGAGAAAATTATATAAAATACTTTGGAATAAATCACGCAAGTTCAAAAGAACTTGATAAAAATGTTGAAATATTATTCTTTAATAGTAAAGATGGTATGAAAAGCAATGATTTTGCAGTTAAGCTATTTACAAAAGAAGGAGATGAAATAATTCTTTATAGAACAGATGATGAAAAGAATATTAAGGAGTATTATGAAGATGTTATAAAAAAATCAGATTCATATACTGGAACAAAGGAATTCGGTGGAGAAGATGAATTATTAATTCCTTTTGTAAGAGCAAATGGTATGATTAATTATAATGAGTTATTTGGAAAATATATAAAAGATTCTTGGGGACAATTTTTTAGAGATGTTGTTCAAAATGTTAATTTTTCACTTAATAATGAGGGATGTGATTTAGAAAGTACTGCTACCATTGTAACAGAAGTTTTAAGTGTATCAATGAAACCAAGATATTGTTATTTTAATGATAAATTTGTAATTATTATGAAAGAGAAGAATAGTGAAACTCCATATTTTGTTTTAAAAGTTGATAATGATGATATATTAGAGAAAGTAGATGAAATTTCAGAACCTAAAATTGTAGATTATTCAAAAGAAAATAGTGAAAGATACCAAGTTCCTAAAGTTGAAACTTTGTTTTTCGAAGACGAAAACTATAAATATTATTTTCCTGAAAATAAATCTCACTGCCTATATGTTTATTTTCCAGATGGAAGCCATAATATGGTTGAAGCCGCTTTAAGACGTGGAACAATAACTATTGATTTGTTAGATAAATATGAAGTTGAATATATTAAAAAAGAAAAGTAGTGTATTCTATAAACAAGTAGTTGTATTTACAATTACTTGTTTTTTTGCTATACTTTCGGTAGATAAATAATTAAAAATATGAAATGGAGATAATTATGAACAAATATATGAAAATGGCAAAAGAAAATGCCGATAGAGGAATAGCAAATAATGAAGGAGGACCATTTGGAGCGGTAATAGTAGATAAAGAAGGCAATATCATTGCAAATGGAAATAATAAAGTTCTTAAAGATAAGGATCCAACAGCCCATGCTGAAATAGTAGCAATTCGTGAAGCTTGTAAAGTATTAAATACTAGTGATTTATCTGAATGTATTTTATATACTTCTTGTGAGCCATGTCCTATGTGTTTATCTGCAATAATTTGGGCAAATATTAAAAAAGTATACTATGGTTGTACCAAGAATGATGTAGCAAATATTGGTTTTAGAGATAATGATATTTATGAATTTATAAAAGGTAATAATAATATGCTTGATCTTAAACAAATAGGCAGAGATGAATGTATAAAAACAATACAAAAATATCAAAAAGATTCAGGAATAATTTATTAGTTTTAATTAAAAAACATAAAAGAAATGGAAAGATGAAAAAATGGAAGAATCAAAAGGTAAAAGTACTCTAGATATGAATAAAACCTCATTAGAAAAAGCATATAAGAAAAGAATTACATATATAGATATAGCTAGAGGTATTGCAATTATTTTAATGATTGCTGGACATGTATGTACTAGTGGTTGGAAAAGAAATGTAATATTTTCATTTCATATGCCTCTGTTCATTATAGTAAGTGGAATGTTTTTTAAAGATGAAAATTTTAAAGATACATTAAAAAAGATAATAATAAAATTAATAATACCTTATATTATAGCTATTTTAATAACAGATGTAATTAAGATAGTAGTATTTCATCAACCACTAGATATTTTAAGTATAATTGAACAAGTTGTATTAGCACATTCCAATAAAAGAATATTTTTTAAAGAAGTTGCAACAGCAGGTGTATTATGGTTTATTCCTTTTTTAGCATTATCTAGACTATTGTTTTATGGAATAAATAAAATTTCAAAAAATGACGATTTGTTAAAAGGAATAATATGTTTAATATTATCTACAATTGGCATATATTTAGCTAAAAAGCAAATATTTTTACCTTGGAGTTTCGATATAGTTTTATCTGCTATCGTGTTTTACTATATAGGTTATATGTTAAAAAAGTATGAAATTTTAGATAAGATATTGAGTAATTATAAAATAATAATTTTAATAGCTCTACTATGGATAATAGGACTAAAATTAGGACCTATTGAATTGGCTATACGTTCTTATCCATACGGCTTTATATGCTATATAACAGCAATTTGTGGTACAATAATTTGCTTCTTTATAGCAAATATTATAGAAAAGTATTTAAAATATACAACTAATATTTTAAAATGGTTTGGTAAAAATTCTATTTACATATTATGCTTTCATCATTTAGAATCAGTAATAATAGCATATTCTACATTTGGAATAACGCAAAAGTGGCAAATCTTTATTGTAAAACTAATAATTGTAACAATTTGCACAATTATATTAACTAAATTTGTTGATTATATAAAAAAATTGATACCTCAAAAAGTATCAAGTACAAGGTAACGAAAATGGTTATTTATATAATAAAAAATAGAAATTTGAAATTGAAATGCACCAACATTTAATAAACAAAATTTGTGGTAAAATCGTGCATTTCAAAATATAATTTCTATTTTTTTATTAAAAGTAACTTACTTGTAACTTTGTGTATTATATAATCTACCCATAAATTAAAAGTCAAGAGAGGATTGGTTTGTTATGGAAATATTAAGAGTTGAAAATTTAACTAAAATTTATGGAAAAGATTCAACACAAGTAGTAGCATTAGACAATGTTTCTTTTTCTGTTAAAAAAGGAGAATTCCTTGCAGTTGTGGGTAGTTCTGGAAGTGGAAAATCAACATTACTACATTTATTAGGAGGAGTTGATAGACCAACAAGTGGAAAAGTTTATATTGATGGACAAGATATTTATAACTTTAATGATGATAAACTTGCAATCTTTAGAAGAAGGCAAGTAGGGCTCATTTATCAATTCTATAATCTAATACCAATATTAAATGTTCAAGAAAATATAGTATTGCCATTATCACTTGATAATAGAGAAGTAGATAATGAAAAATTAGATGAGATGCTAAAATTATTAGGACTTGAAAATAGAAGAAACCATTTACCGAATGAACTATCTGGTGGTCAACAACAAAAAACAAGTATTGGTAGAGCGCTGATAACTAATCCTACCATTATTTTAGCCGATGAACCTACTGGAAATGTAGACTCAAAGTCAAGTGATGAAATAGTTGCATTATTAAAGAAATCTAATAAACAATTAAATCAAACAATTATTATGATTACACACAATATGGAAATTGCAAAAGTAGCTGATAGAATTTTAAAATTAGAAGATGGGAAAATTGTTGCAGGAGGTAATAACTATGAACTTGCTTAACAAATTAACCATAAAAAATTTGAGATTAAATAAGAAAAGAACAATAGTAACTATTATAGGAATAATTCTTTCAGTAGCACTTATAACAGCAGTAGCAAGCGTATATGTAAGTGGTATATCTTCTTTAATTGATTATGAAACTTATGAAAAAGGGAATTTTCATTATTCTTTTTTCAATGTCCCATATGATGACATACCTAACTTTACTAATAACAGAAAAATTGAAAAAATTTATTTAACTAAAAATATAGGTTATGCAAAACTTGAAGAATCCAAAAACAGAGATAAACCTTATGCTAATATTATGTACTTTAGTAAAGACGCAATAGAGAATTTATCTATAAAATTAATTGATGGAAAATTACCCGAAAGTGAAGATGAAATAGTTATACCAGAACATCTAAAAACAAATGGCAGAATATTTTCAAAAATAGGTGATACTATTACTCTAAATGTTGGAACAAGAGTAAGCAAAGGAAATGAATTATACCAATATAATCCATTAAATGATGATGTACCTGAAGATATAATAAACACAGTTACCAAAACATATAAAATTGTAGGAATAATTGAAAGACCGTCATCTTATATAGAATCTTATTCTGCACCTGGCTATACATTTATTACATACATGAATGATGAAAGCATTTCGGGAAACGTAAATTTATATGTTAGATATACAAAAGATGGTTTAAATGAACGATATAAGGTAACAGCCAATATATTAGGTGTAAATCCAGAATTATATGACAAAATACAAAGAGGAAAAATTCAAATTGCAGAGGAAATAGATGAATACAAGAGACAAATAAGCCAAGCGAAATATAAATTAGATGAAAATTCATATTTAATAGGTTTAGAAATAAACCCATTATCGATGAATCACTCTACTGAACTTGGAACAGTTGCTCTTATAGTTTGTGGTATTATAGTATTTACATCAGTATTTTGTATAAAGAATAGTTTTGACATTTCTATTACAGAAAAAACTAAACAATACGGTATGTTAAGAAGCATTGGAGCTACCAAAAAGCAGATAAAGAAAAACGTATTTTACGAAGCATTTATTTTAGGTTTAATTGGCATTCCTTTGGGAATATTATTAGGCTTTTTAGCATCATACATTCTAATTATTATTAGTAATTTACTTTTAAGTAGATTTCTTATAGAGGAAGGAATAAACTTGCATTTTGCATTTTCTTGGTTTTCAGTGTTATTTGCAATAATTTTAGGAATAATTACTATTTATTTATCAGCAAGAAAAAGTGCAAGAAAAGCAACTAAAATATCTCCTATTGATTCAATTCGAAATAATTGGAGCATAAGAATAAAGAAAAACAAATTAAAAACTCCTAAATATATTTCAAAACTATTTGGAATAGGTGGAAAAATTTCATATAAGAACTTGAAAAGAAATAAGAAAAAATATGTTACAAGTATTATTTCTATAGCAGTTTCGGTTTCTACGTTTATTGCTTTATATTCGTTTACTAACATTGCATCTTTGTATTTTGAAGATATACTAAATATAAGTGACTATAATATTTCTGTCGATATTGGTGTAGAAGATAGAGATGAATTTTATAATAAAGGATTGGAAACAGTAAATTTTGATAATATAGAAAATTATACAATTTTAAGACAAAATGGATTAGAAATAAATAGTGTAAAATATTTAAATAAAGAGCCAGATTTAGAGAATGATTATATAGGTGTATTGTGTGTTGGTGAAAAATCATATAATGATTATATAAAAAAAATTGGATTAAATTATGAAGATGTGAAAGATAAAGCTATTTTAATGGATACAACTAAAGTAAGAAAATTTGATGAAGCAACTGGCAAAACAACATATGAAGTTCTTGAAGAATTTAAATATAATAAAGGAGATAAATTATCAGGAACATTATTGGGAGATAAAAACTTTGAAATAGAAATTGCAAGTACTACGAAAGAAACTCCATTTGCACTTCCAAATATGAGTGGAAAATACCTAATAGTAAGTGACGAATTATATAATTCTAAACTTGTTAATGAAGATAGAAATGTATATATATATTATAAATCAAATAATCCAAATAAATTACAAGATGATATAGAAGATTATTTAAAAGAATATGGTACATATGTAAATAACATAAGTGAGTCAGTAGAATTAAGAAATAATGCATTTATATTAATTGAAATATTTTTATATGGATTTATAATTGTTATTTCTTTAATTGGCATAACAAATATATTTAATACAATTACAACTAATATGGAACTTCGAAGACAAGAATTTGCAATGTTAAAATCAATAGGTATGACAAAAAAAGAATTTAATAGAATGATAAGATTAGAAAGTACATTTATAGGATTAAAATCACTATTCTTTGGATTACCTATAGGAATTGCTTTATCATATTTAATATATCACTATTTAGCAGAAGATTCTGGAATTAGATATTCATTTCCATTTGTAGGAGTAATAATTTCGATAGTTATTGTATTTTTACTTATAACACTACTTATGAAGTATTCTATGAACAAAATTAATAAGCAAAATATTATTGAAACAATTAGGAATGAAAATATATAGCAAAAAGGGGGATGACCCCTTTTTTGTGGTATAATATATCAAGAAAGGAATTTTATTATGAATATTTTACTAGTAGAAGATAATTTAACTTTAATAAAGGGATTGAAATATTCTTTAGAAAAGAGTAATTATATTATTACATATAAAACAAATATAAAGGATTCTATTCAATATATAAATAATCACTCTGATATTGATTTAATAATTTTAGATATAACATTACCAGATGGAAATGGCTTTGAACTATTTGAAAAATATATCAAATTCAAGAATATTCCAACTATATTCCTTACCGCAAAAGATGAGGAGGACAATATTGTTAAGGGTCTAACTATTGGTGCAGAAGATTATATTACAAAACCTTTTTCTACAAAGGAGCTACTTGTAAGGATAAATAAGATTTTGCTTCGTTATCAAAAACAAAGTATTATAAAAATTAAAAATATTAAATTTGATATGGATAAAATGATTGTTTATAAAGATGATGTTCCAATAAAGTTTACAAGCCTTGAAATAAAATTACTTACTTTATTGTTTCTTAATATCAATAAAGTAGTTAGTAGAGCTACAATATTAGATAAAATTTGGGAGTGGACTGGAAATGATATAGATGATCATACTGTTACAGTTTATTTTAAAAGGATTAGGGAAAAGTTGGGGACAGAAATTATAAGCACAGTGAAAGGAATAGGATATAGAATTGATGAAGAATAAAATACATTTAAAAAAATATTTAATAGTAACTTTCATTATATCAATTTTTTTATTAAGTATATTTTTATTAATTAATATTTATGAATACAATACATATACAGATAATTTTAATAATAAAATAGATTTGATAGTTGCTAAAGTAAAAGAGAAATATCCAGATATTGATAATACAGAAATAATGGAAATATTAAATAATGATGAACTAAAATCTTCTTCCATTTTGGAACAATATGGTATCAATTTAATTAAAGATTCTGTAGTTATTGAGAATAATCGTTATTTTCATGATTTCTTAATTTTAAACGGCATAATCTTGATAATTGGATTTATTTTAATAGTATCTTCATTCCTGTTATATGATAGAAGAAAAGATAAAGAAATAGGTGAAATTACAAAATATATTGAAGAAATAAACAGAAAGAATTATTCACTTAAAATAGATGAAATATCAGAAGATGAGTTATCAATTTTAAAGAATGAAATATATAAGACTACAGTAATGCTAAAAGAAAGTGCGAGCAATTCTTTAAAAGATAAAATACAAATAAAAGAATCTTTAGAAGATATTTCTCATCAAATAAAAACGCCACTAACATCAATTTTAGTAATATTAGATAATTTAATTGATGATCCTAATATGGAAAAAGATGTTAGAGATGATTTTATTAAGGATATAAAAAGAGAAGTTACTAATATAAATTTTTTAGTACAATCTTTGTTAAAATTATCAAAATTTGATAGTAATACAATTCATTTTATAAAAGAAGATATATTCATAAAGAATATAGTTGATGAATCAATAAAAAATGTTGCTGTTGCTTGTGATTTGAAAAACATTTCAATACTTACAGAAGGAAATGAAAAGTTTAAAGTAAATTGCGATTTTATGTGGGAAGTTGAAGCTATTACAAATATTATTAAAAACTGTGTAGAGCATTCAAAGGAAAATGATAAGATTATTATAAGTTACGAGCAAAATAATGTATATTCTAGTATTACTATTCAAGATTTTGCCGGTGGTATTGATAAAGAAGATTTGCCACACATATTTCAGAGATTCTATAAGGGTA
The DNA here is from genome assembly GCA_947626235.1 of uncultured Clostridia bacterium. Lineage (GTDB taxonomy): Bacteria > Bacillota > Clostridia > TANB77 > CAG-508 > UMGS1663. Next base: position 19,043 of record CANQRI010000008.1, read on the forward strand.
AAAATGCAAGCAAAGATAGTGTAGGAATAGGGCTTGCATTAGCCAAAACAATTATTGAAAAGGATAATGGAAGTATAACTGTAGAAACTGATAATATTGGAACTAAATTTATAGTAAAGTATTTTTATTTATAAAACAACGTTAAAGTATTTTTTAGCTTGTTTTAATACTATTTAGCAATCATATTTATACGTAAGAAAATATACACTTGACAGATTCAAAATACAATATATAATAATATTGTAAAATGTAGGAAGGGCGTGATATAGTGATAGATTTAGAAAGCACAAGAAAGTCATTAGAAACATATAAACAAAAATTGGATTCAATAGGTGATTCACTTTGACATTTCCAATTTAGAAGCGGAACTAAAAGCATTAGAAGAACAAACAACAAATTCAGACTTTTGGAATGATGCTGAAAATTCTGCAAAAGTATTAAAACAAATAACTCTATTAAAAAACAAAATAAGTGGTTTTAAATCAGTTCAAAATGAATTAAAAGATGTTCAAGATGTATATGAACTATTATTAGTAGAAAATGATGAATCTTTTGAACAAGAACTTAATAAACTAATGCCACAACTTGAAAAAAGTATAGAGAAATTAGAAATAAACACACTGTTATCAGGAAAATATGACATAAATAATGCTATTATTACATTACACCCAGGAGCAGGGGGAACAGAATCTCAAGACTGGGCTCAAATGTTATACAGAATGTACACTAGATGGGCTCTAGATAATGGCTATGAAGTAAAAGAATTAGACTATTTAGATGGGGAAGAAGCGGGAATAAAAAGTGTTACAGCCCTAATTTCAGGTCCATATGCGTATGGATATTTAAAAGGTGAAATGGGTGTACATAGGTTAGTTAGAATTTCGCCATTTGATAGTGGTGGAAGAAGGCATACATCATTTGCTTCATTAGAAGTTTTACCAGAAATAACAGAAGATATAGAAATAGATATTAATCCAGACGATTTAAGAGTAGATACATATAGAGCATCTCGGAGCAGGAGGGCAACATATAAACAAAACATCTTCTGCGGTTAGAATAACACATATTCCAACAAATATTGTGGTATCTTGCCAATCAGAACGTTCACAAATTCAAAATAGAGAAACTGCCATGAGAATGCTTAAATCTAAATTATTGGATTTAAAAGAAAAAGAAAATAAAGAAAAAATAGAAGATTTAAAAGGAAATCAAATGGATATAGCATGGGGAAGTCAAATTCGTTCATACGTATTTTGTCCATATACAATGGTTAAAGACCATCGAACAAACTACGAAGTTGGCAATGTTCAAGCTGTTATGGACGGAGATTTGAATGGATTTATAGATGCATATCTAAAGCTAAACTATGGGGGACGTTGTTAAATAGTTTAGCACACTAAACTATTTAACAACGTCCCCTATAGTTTAGTCACATTATGATATATACTGTCATAAACTATCGTAAGGTGATTTTATAATTAAATTCATCTCGTATATTAATTAAAGAAGGTAACCGACATTATGGATACAATCGTTTTAAAATTTGGAGGAAGTAGTGTAGCTGACAACTTAAGATTAAATGTTGTAGCTGACAAAATTATAGATTTATATGATAAAGGAAATAATATTGTAGTTGTTGTTTCAGCTCAAGGAAAAACAACTGATACATTAATAAAAGAAGCTAAAGAATTATCCAATATACCTAATGAAAGGGAGATGGACGTTCTTTTAAGTACAGGAGAACAAGTTTCTATGGCAAAACTTGCTATTTTATTACAAAGGTTAGGCTATGAAGCTGTTTCATTAACAGGGTGGCAAGCAGGTATATATACAAGTGAAACGAATCAAGATGCAAGAATTGAAAATATAGATTTAACAAGAATACAAGAAGAATTAGACAAGAGAAAAATTGTTATAGTAGCAGGTTTTCAAGGAATAAACAAAAATGCGGATATTACAACTTTAGGAAGGGGAGGTTCTGATACAACAGCAGTAGCTATAGCTTCAGCTTTAAATGCAAAGCATTGTTATATTTTTTCTGATGTAGACGGAGTTTATACAACTGATCCTAATAAAGTCACAATCGCTAAAAAGCTAGAAACTTTATCTTATGAAGAAATGTTAGAAGTAGCAAATGAGGGCGCAAGAGTTCTTCATAATAGATGTATTGAAGTAGGACAAAAGTATCATATTCCAATAGTTACAAAATCAACTTTTAATAATAAACCTGGTACTACTATAGAAGATGAGAAAAAAGATAAAATAGAAGATACAAGTGTTAAAAGTATTGTTAAAAATGATGATATTATATATGTTCATATGAAGTATGAAACATATTCACCTGACTTATTTAATAAGTTATATAAGCTATTATTAAAGAATGATATTCTTGCTAATAATTTTGTAAATAATAGCATTCATTACATGGACGTTTACTTTACAATTAAATCTGTTGTGTTAAATAAATTTCAAAATTTACTAGAAACAGACTTGAAAGCTTTTGATACTACTTATTCAAATATTTCAAGAATAGCAATAGTTGGACATGGAATAATGAATGATACTTCAATATTAGATAAAATATTTGAAATAATTGAAAATAACAATTTAGAAGTATTAGATTTAGAAATAAATGAATCTAAAATTGCAATTATGTTTAATCAAAAATTGAATAACAATATATTAGAGCAAATGCATCAAAAGTTAATTTCATAATTATTTTAATATAAATTAAAGACCAGATTGTATTTATAATCTGGTCTTTTGGCTTTCACACCAAGAATAATTAATATGTTACTTAGTTATTTCAGCCATTAATTTCTACAATTTCACCATCAATATACCGGCAAAACTTTCCATTTTCGCTAATATATGGCCCAAAATAACCAAATTCTGTAATGTTGCTAGTTTTATGAGTTAATTCAATAAACTTATAATATATAATTTTAGTCTTTACGTCATAAACTAAATACGGTTCTATATCTTCAAACCGACTTTGCAACACAAACATAATTAATTTCCTCCTATTATTATAATATAGTTGTTACAAGCCATATTATAACATCATTTAGTTGAATTTGCAATATTACAGTTCTAAATTAGACAAGACTTGAATATATATTATTTATAGACTTTTAAACAAAAGGGAAGGGGAGATAGATATGCCTATGGAAGACAGAAAAAATGTAACTAATGTTATTCAAAATTTAGTTTTAGAAAATAGGGAAAAGCTTAGTATCTCTGGTGTATTAGATGTACTTAGTTTTGATGATCAAGTAGTAATAGTAGAAACAGAACTAGGTTTGCTTACTATTAAAGGGGAAGATTTAAGAATTAACAAATTAAGTATCGACACTTCTGAAGTAATAGTAGAAGGGGAGATATATAATCTTGCATATAGTGAAGAAAATGCAGATAAGAAATCATCTGGAGGATTTTTAGGGAAAATATTTAAATAAAGTAAGGTGAATGCATTTGGAAAATAGTACGTTTACTCAATTATATTCACTATTTATTTTCGCCATTAGCGGAATTATAATAGGTTTATTTTTTGACATTTTTAGAGTTTTAAGAAGATCATTTAAAACTTCAGACTTAGTTACATACATAGAAGATATTATATTTTGGATTTGTACAGGATTATTTATTTTATTAATACTATTTAAATTCACTAATGGTCAAATAAGAAGTTACACAATAATAGGTCTTGCTTTAGGTATTATTATATATATACTTACGATAAGTAGATATTTTATAAAAATTAATGTAAAAATTGTAACATTTATAAAAAATATAGTTTCAAAAATATCTAATATTGTATTGTTTCCTATAAAAAAGATATTAAAGTTATTAAGAAAGATATTCCTTAAACCTATTTCTTTCTGTATAATAAATATAAGGAAAAAAGTTACAAATTTCTACAATAAAGCTCAAAACAGTATAAAATCAAATAAAAATAATGTGAAAAGAACAAAAACAGAAAAAAATTTTAGGAAAAAACGCAATAATAGAAGGATTTTAAATAATAATGTAGAAAAATATAATTAGTAGGATTATTTGGTAAAAATGGAGAGTGTGTCTTAACAAATGAAGATTTTGAAAAAAAACTATAAAAGAATATTAATTGTATTAATTGCAACTTATGTTGTTTCTATTTATGTTTCTCAACAACAATCTCTAAATGACTACAATAAGCAAATTTCAAACTATGAAGAAAAAATAGTTGCTGAACAGGAAGCTAACAAATCTTTATTAGCTGAAAAAGATAATGTTAATTCTCCAGAATACATAGAGCAAATGGCAAGAGAAAAGTTGGGGATGTACCTACCAAATGAAAAAGTTTATATAGATGTTTCAAAATAGAAAGTATAATGATGAATTTTAAAGGAACATATATTAAATGGAAAAAAGAGGAAATTTTTCTCTTTTTTCTTTACTTTTAAAGTAAAATGTTGTACAATATATATGTGTTAAGTCAATATTAATTAAAATCTTTAAATGTTATCCATATAAATTTAATTAGTAAATATATTAAACGGGGGTATGTTATGAATTTAGAAAAATGTACATTAGTTGAATTGCGTCAATTAGCAAAAGATAAGGGCGTTAAAAATGTTTCAAAATTAAAAAAGGAAGAATTATTAGAAATTTTAGATAATAATGAAGCAGAAATTACAGAAGTAGTAGATGAAGAAGTTACAGATAATATAGATATTGAAGAAAAGCCTGAAGAAAAGAAAAATGTAAGAAAAACATTTTATTATAGACAGGAAGACGATGAAAACGAACCAGTATTAGAGGCAGGAGAAGGATATAAGTTAACAAGTGAGGATGACAGAATAGTTGAAGGAATATTGGAGATTCTACCTGACGGATATGGATTTTTAAGAGGTCCAAATTATTTATCTACGCCTAGAGATATATATATTTCACCTATTCAAATTAGAAGGTTTAGACTAGATAAAGGAGATAAAATTAAAGGTATAGCAAGAATTCCAAAAGAAGGTGAAAAATTTCCTGCTTTAATATTTGTTGGTGAAGTTAATGGAGAAGCTCCTGAAAAGGCATATAAGCGTGTTAAATTTGATGATTTAACTCCTATATATCCTGAAGAAAGAATAAAGTTAGAAACAGTTCCTAATGAATATGCAATGAGATTAATAGATATAATTTCTCCAATAGGAAAAGGTCAAAGAGGTCAAATAGTAGCTCCACCTAAAGTAGGAAAAACTACATTATTAAAGAAAATAGCAAATAGTATAACTACTAATAATCCAGAAATCGAATTAATAGTATTATTAATAGATGAACGTCCAGAGGAAGTTACTGATATGAGACGTTCTATTAAAGGTGAAGTTATTTACTCTACATTTGATGAATTACCTGAACATCATGTAAAAGTTGCTGAAATGGTGTTAGAAAGAGCCAAAAGATTAGTTGAGCATAAAAAAGATGTTGTTATATTGTTAGATAGTATAACAAGACTTGCTCGTGCTTATAACTTAGTTATTCCTTCATCTGGAAGAACTTTATCAGGTGGTTTAGATCCTAATGCCTTACATAAACCTAAAAAATTCTTTGGTGCAGCAAGAAATATAGAAAATGGGGGAAGCCTAACAATTTTAGCTACTTCATTAATAGAAACAGGAAGCAGAATGGACGATGTTATATTTGAGGAATTTAAAGGAACAGGTAACATGGAAGTTCATTTGGATAGATCTCTTTCTGAAAAAAGAATTTTCCCTGCTATTGATATAAATAAATCTGGAACTAGAAGGGAAGAGAATTTATTAAGTCCAAAAGAATTAGAAACAGTATTTGCATTAAGAAAAGCTTTATCAACAATGTCTGTTGCGGATGTTACTGAACAATTAATTAACCAAATGTTACAAACTAAATCAAATGCAGAATTTTTAGATAAAATTGATGTGTTTTTACATAGATTTAAATAGAATTTTTGATATGTTAATTTCATAGAAGGGTAGGGTCATATAGAAGACTCTACCTATATTTTTTCTTTGCTCATCATTGCACAAAATCAAAGTTTTGTGCAAATAGAGATAGGACTTTTTGTGATAAGGTCCTATCTCGCTATTTTTAAGGCTTTTGCAGGTTTTCTTGTTCAACAAACTATATGTCTTTTTTATAAAAACCTCTTAAATTTGATTCTCACGCGTCAATATTTTTAGGTTTTCTAATTAATTATTACATTTTATAATTTATTAATTAATTATATAAAATTTTAAATCATTCTTATAATATTTTTACAAAAGTTTATGAAATCCTTATATTTCAGTATTTTGCTTAAATTTATAGACAACAAGTTATATTACCTTTTTATAAAAACGGCTTAAAATCGATTCTCGTGCGTCGTTTTTTTGACAATTTTTCAGTATTTTTCCAGAGCCATTGATTTTACAGTATTTTGGTAGATTTATATTATATAAGTAGTAATTCTTAAATATCCAAAATAAGTTTTAGATGATTAACTTTATTAGTTAAATATAAAAATGTCTTAAAATCGATTTTGAAACTTTATGAAGTGAAATTATTTTATAATGTTATAATTAGAAATTTATTTTAAGATTTTATTACATATTTATAAAAATTACATTTAAATTTGTAAAAATTTTAATTGTAACAAATGTTCGGTTTTAAAATTTAATGTTCGCAAAATAATTTTTCCAAAATTTTAATTTTAAATTATAAATTTTATTTTTATAATTTTATAAAAAATTTTTTTTAGAAATATTTTTATAAAATCTTAAAATTTAGTTTTGAAATTTTAATTATTATTTATTTTAAAATCTCTATTTTCAAAACTGCCCCTCTCTCCTACTTTCTAATTTTTAATTAATTTTCAAATATAAAAGATGTTAGTAAGAAAATATTACCAACATCTTAAAAAATTATTGTTTACCAGTTATTTTTGTAGGGTAAAATACATTTTTCAAATTTTATCAATTCAATACTTATTTCTTCCTTGTTTTTTAACTTACAAATGTCATATACATCATTATATATGACTGCAACTACAGATAATAAACAAAGTACAAAAATCAAAAAATTAGTTAATATTAAAAAACCCATATTGTTCCTCCTTAAAATAATAATTTTACAATAGTTGCTATATAAACCTGTGATATAAAATAGGATAATAAAAATTTAGTTAGCATATTAGCTAATGTATAGGTATTATACTATATTTTATATATAATTTCAACTTTATAAAAAAAGCTTTAAAATCAATCTCCTCAATTGTTGAAGTTTTTCTTTATCTTCTTTATATTCAAACCTTGGCTTTACAAAATTTTTTGAACCTCTTTTTTCAAATGAATATCTAGGAATTAATTGTATATGAAAATGATTCATTGGTCCATCGCACATTGTACATAAATATATACTTTCTGCTTTATAAATTTCTTTCAAAGCTTTCATTACTTCTTTTGCTAATATAAATATCTCTTTACAAGTTATATCATCTATTTCCATCATATCCTTATAATGTTTCTTGGTACTTATCACAGTATGCCCGTCTGCTCTTGGATTTCCAATTAAAAAACATTCAAATTTATCGTTTTCAAAAATCATTTTATCTTTTTTATCTCCATATAAAATATGATTATTTTGTTTATCGAAACAAGTAGGACATATTCCTGAATCCACAATATCTGCTACTGTGACTTTCCCACTTTTTATAAAATTAATAATTTGCTCATTATTAAATTGTTTCAAATTATCCATTTTTTAACTCCATTCAAGTAATTATCTATAGATGTTATATTATTAATTATTTGCTAACCATTTTGCAATATCTTTTATTACAATTCCTTCATAAGTATAATCATCATGTCTAGTTCTTGCTATAATTATTTTAGGATATGCATCTTTAATTTGCAACAATGGTTCTGTTTCTCTTTTTAATGTTTCTTCATAATCTATATTGTCTGCTACTTGTATATAAATTTTTTCATTACGCTTTTGTGCAATAAAATCGATTTCTTTTTTATATAATGTTCCAACATATAATTCATAACCTCTTCTTAAAAGTTCTATTGCAACTATATTTTCATATGTTCTTCCATAGTCTACATTAGTTGTTCCAAGTGTAGCATATTTAATAGAATGATCTGCTAAATAATATTTATCTTGTGTGGATAAATATTTCTTTCCTCTTATATCATATCTTTTTATTTTATAAAAAGCAAAGGAATTACATAAGTAATCAATATATTTTTTTATAGTTTTATCAGTTACTTCAATTTTATTACTATTTAAATAATTAGTTATATTGTTAGATGAAGTTAAATTCGAAATATTATCGATTAGAAAATTAGTTAAATTATTTAATATATCTACATTTCTTATATTATATTTTTGTCTTATATCTCTTAAGATTAATGTATTAAAAACATCTTTTATATATTTATATTTATCTTCTTGAGTTTTATAAATATATGATCCCGACATTCCTCCTTCTTTTGTATAATTATCAAAAGCTTCTTGAATGTCTTTATATTTATAATATTTCAAATATTCTTTAAATGAAAATGGATATATTTCTATCTCAAATGTTCTTCCAGTAAATAATGTAGCTAGATCACTACTTAATAAAAATGCATTTGAACCAGTTATATAAATATCATATTTTTCTTCAGCATGTATTCCATTTATAACTTTTTCAAATCCTTTACACATTTGCACTTCATCAACTAGAACAAAGTTATGTTTTCCTTTAAGATAGTTTTCAGAAATATATTCATATAACTTATGATATTCTTTTAAATTTTCAAATTTAGGTAAATTAAAATTAATATGTATTATATTATAAGCTTCTACATTATTTATTATATATTCTTTAAAAGATTCAAGTAATTTTGATTTACCACTTCTTCGAATTCCAGTAATAACTTTTATATCTGGAATTCCAATAACACTAATTAATTTATTTAAATAAATTTCTCTCTTTATCAATTTCATACTCATTTCACCTCAAGAATATTATAATATACTATTCCGAAAAAGTAAAGTTTTTTAAGTTTTTCGGAATAGTTGCTTTTATTATATGTAATTATTAGAATTTTATACATAACTAAAATTTGGTTTGTAATTATCAAAGTTATATATTTAATTTCTTTTTTATTTCATTTATTATATATTCTTCATCATAAGACTTCTCACCTGTTTTAAATCTCAAAATATTAATTCCATTCTTTTTTGAAATACTATCTTTTAAATTATCCTTTTCAAGTTGTCTAGGATTATTTTTATGAAATGAAAATCCATCAACTTCTATAAATAGCAAAGGTTTATTATCCATGTTATTATATATAACAAAATCTACTCTAGCTCCATTATTAACATATCTTTTTTCTTCCTCACTTAAATTTTCTAAATTTTTAAATAAATTTCTCATAAGTATTTCTCTTTCATATTTAAAGTCTTTAAATTCTTCATTTAGAAATTCATTGTTTAAAATAGTATCCATTATATTTTCACTTTTATATTTTGATCTATGTAACAAGTTTCTATTTAATTTTTCTAATTTATTTGAATAATCTTTATATAATAAATCAAATACTGAAACTATTTGACTATCAATTATATCAGAATCCAATTCGTTATATTTAATATATTTTAGCAATGCTTTTATGTCATTTCCATTTTCATTAAATAATTTATTATCAGTAACAATTACAAATTGTTCTATTGCTCTTGATACTGCTACATTTACCATGCATGCTTTGTCAACAAAATCTATTCCCATTTTTCCTCTAGTCGAACTATCTAAAACTGTAGAAAATATCATCAATTTCTTTTCTCTTCCTTGAAATTTATGAACAGTATCGCATTTAATTTCTTTTTCAGTTGCATTTTGTATATTATCTGCCTGTTTTCTATATGGAGTAACAATTCCTATTTCGTCATCACTATATAAATTTACTCTATCATCATTCAAGACCCTTTGTTTTAGAATTTCTTCAGTTATAACCTCTTGTTCTCGATAATTATATGTTTGTGTTTTTGTGCCGTTCTTTATTTTTCTCATGTGATTTCCTTTAGCCGTATAATATAAAACTAGTATACTCTACTTCTTTTGTTTTGTCCTCTCCTTTTAAAATAATTAATATTTTTTCTTCATTCATTACTATATTTTCCTTTTTCTTACATTTATTGTTTTCTATTGTATCATAAATGATGCTAAAAAACAAATAGAAAAAGCCTAGCTAGTAAACTTCTTATTTGATATTTTAAACTTTATATTCAACACTTTTTTCTTCTAATAACTTGAAATTAC